>NZ_CM132206.1:0-125000 GCF_053667755.1 Leuconostoc sp. JNUCC 76
TACTATTACATCTGGTGCCTCATCATTTACAATTAATGGACAAGACGTACAAAACTACCCACAATTACCAGAAATGGATGATGTGCAAAGCTTGAGCGTTTCTGCTGCGCAACTTGTCGATATTATTTCGCAAACAAAAATTTCTGCTTCTACACAAGAAAGTCGACCAATTTTAACTGGGATACATTTACAATTAACAGGAAATAGCGTGAAGGCAGTTACAACTGATTCTCATCGCTTATCTCAACGTATCGTTCAGCTAACAGGAGCTGATGCCAACAATGTTGATGCAAATGTTATTATTCCAGCAAAATCTTTTAATGAATTACAAGCATTGCTCGAGGGACAAGATCGTGTGGAAATCAAGTTTTCTACGAATCAAGCGGTGTTTGATTTAGGACATACAACATTTTATTCACGTTTACTAGAAGGTAACTATCCTGAGACAGATCGTTTGATTCCCACGGAAAGCACGACACAAATCACAATTGAGGCAAGTTCATTACTGGGTGCAATTGATCGAGCAAGCTTACTGAGTCACGAAAGTCGCAATAACGTTGTTCAATTATCATTAAAAGCAGGGCGTGC
Organism: Leuconostoc sp. JNUCC 76; assembly: GCF_053667755.1. Lineage (NCBI taxonomy): Bacteria > Bacillati > Bacillota > Bacilli > Lactobacillales > Lactobacillaceae > Leuconostoc > Leuconostoc sp. JNUCC 76. The sequence goes on from NZ_CM132206.1 coordinate 589, forward strand.
AGTGTTAACCGGTACATCTCAAGAAGTTGGACAGGTGACCGAAGAGTTGAATGCCAATAGCATTGAAGGGGAAGACTTAGATATCTCGTTCAATCCAGATTACGTTCGTGATGCTTTGCGTATTTTTAATGGCAAGCGTGTTGATGTCAAATTCACAAGTAATTTACGTCCGTTTACTTTGACACCTGAAGGAGAGACGGATAACAAACAATTACAACTCATCACACCAGTACGGACATTTTAAATTGAAAAAGATGTCATTTGTTCAAATACTTGAAAATAAACCCGTTTAGACAAAAATAAACAAAATACACTAACGAGGCCTAAAATTGCTTATACACAATTTTAGACCTCGTTTTTGAGCTTTTAGGGTTTAAAAATGGTATAATACTATAGTAACTACCGTGACCATTAACTCACAAAGAGAAAGCGATATATGACAACCAGCGTACGTATCACAACTGAATACATTACTTTGACACAATTATTAAAAGAAGAGAATATTATTTCATCAGGCGGCCAGGCCAAATATTATTTAATGGATTTTCCGGTGCTACTCAACGGAGAAACAGAGAATCGTCGCGGTAAAAAATTATACGATCATGATGAGATTGTTATTGATGGCGAAACATACTTGATTGAATTAGCAGAGAATGCTGAAGAGTTGATAGCAGAAGCTGAGACGCAAAGGGCTGAACGTGCTATAAATGCTAAAAAAACCGTTCGTGATGATCGTATTAAGGCACAAAAGGCAGCTGCAGCCAAAGCCCGTAAGGAAGCTAGATTTGCTGAATTACGCAAAAAAAATCGTACTCGTGCTGGTGGATTTGGTCGCTCGACAAACAAACCTAAAGGACCCGATTCGTGGAACTCGAATCGTTAAAGCTCGATCATTATCGTAATTATTCAGATTTAACGTTGGAATTCAGCTCTGGAGTGAATGTTTTTCTTGGTGAAAATGCGCAAGGGAAAACAAACTTATTAGAAAGTATTTATGTATTGGCACTTGCAAGGTCACATAGAACCAGTAGTGATAAAGACTTGGTCCAATGGCAAGCAAAAGAAGCAACCATTAGTGGCCGGGTTAAACGTTCTATTAGTGAGACTCCGCTGTCGCTCCATTTTTCTAATAAGGGTAAAAAAGCACGGGTTAATCATCTTGAACAATCAAAGCTGTCGCATTATATCGGACAACTCAATGTCATTTTGTTTGCACCAGAAGATCTTGAGCTGGTTAAAGGGTCGCCAAGCGTACGGCGCCGTTTTATTGACATGGAATTTGGCCAAATGAACCCCTTGTATTTGTATAATACGACACAATACAAGCGAATTTTAAAAGAAAGAAATGCTTATCTTAAGCGTTTGCAACTTAAACAGACAACGGACACAGTATTCTTGGATGTATTGAGCGAACAATTGGTTGATGTAGGCTCACAAATTTTAATTGCACGTCAAGAATTTTTGAACAAATTAGAATTGGCTGCACAACCAATTCACGCTGAAATATCTGATCAGCGTGAATCTTTGAAATTACGTTATATGAGTTCGGTTGATTTTGTTTCAGATGCTAGTCTTGAAGAGGTAAAATCGGTATTCGCTGATGCATTGTCACGTCAGCGTTCACGTGAAATTGTACAAGGATCGACAATGGTTGGTCCCCATCGCGACGAATTACAATTTGATGTTAATGGGAATAATGTTGCTGTTTTTGGCTCACAAGGGCAGCAGCGAACAACAGCGTTGGCTATTAAATTAGCCGAAATTGATTTAATGCAACAAGAAACTGGTGAGTATCCAGTATTGCTTCTCGATGATGTACTTAGTGAACTTGATGCCAGTCGGCAGACACATTTATTATTGGCAATTCAAGATAAGGTGCAAACATTTATCACCGCACCAACACTCAGCGATATTGCACGGCAACTCATTCGAAAACCACGTGTGTTTCATGTGAAACAAGGAGTGATTACACTCGAAAACGACACATAGGTTAAATCAATGAATTGATTTTGCTATGTGATAATAATAGATAGTACATAAAGGATACAAAATGGCAGAAAATAAAGATCAAGAATTAGAATCAGTTGATGATATCATTACTGATGACGAAGAAATCCGACACGCTAGCACGGTTGATGCGAATGCCGGTGATTATAATGCTGATCAAATTCAAGTATTGGAAGGCTTAGAGGCTGTTCGTAAGCGTCCCGGAATGTATATAGGAACGACTACGGCCCAAGGTTTGCATCATTTGGTGTGGGAAATTGTCGACAATGGTATTGATGAAGCGTTGGCAGGATTTGCTTCCCACATAACGGTAACAATCGAAAAAGATAATTCAATTACTGTAACAGACGATGGACGAGGTATTCCAGTTGATATCCAAACAAAAACAGGAAAACCCGCGCTAGAGACTGTGTTTACCGTGCTTCACGCTGGTGGAAAGTTTGGCGGCGGCGGGTATAAAGTCTCTGGTGGATTACATGGTGTTGGTGCTTCTGTTGTTAATGCGTTGTCAACAGACTTAGATGTTAAAGTGGTTCGTAATAATAAAGTTTACTATATGGATTTTAAAGTTGGTCGTGTTCACACAACTATGAGAACCTTAGACGAGCAACCAACGATTGAACGCGGTACAATTGTTCACTTTAAGCCAGATGCTGATATTTTTCGTGAGACAACAACTTATAATTACAAGACTTTGTTGACCCGTGTGCGCGAGTTGGCCTTTTTAAATAAGGGATTACGTATTTCGATTGCTGACAAACGCTTAGAAGAACCAATCAAAGAGAGTTTCCATTTTGAAGGTGGTATTAAAGAATATGTTCAGTATCTAAACGAAGATAAGCAAGTTGTTTTTCCTGAACCGGTTTATGTTGAGGGTGAGGAAAATGGAATCGTCGTTGAAGCTGCTTTACAATACACAACTGACATAAAAGACAGTTTACGTACTTTTGCGAACAATATTAATACTTATGAAGGTGGGACGCATGAAACCGGCTTTAAAACCGCATTGACACGTGTGATTAATGATTATGCACGTAAAAATGGTCAAATTAAAGACGGTGCGGAAAGCTTGACTGGTGAAGATGTTCGTGAAGGAATGACGGCGATTGTTTCCATCAAGCATCCAGATCCACAGTTTGAAGGACAAACGAAGACGAAGTTGGGCAATTCTGATGCGCGTCAAGCCACAGATCGTATGTTCTCAGAAACATTTAGTCGTTTCATGATGGAAAACCCAAATGTTGCTAAACAGATTGTTGAAAAAGGTGTCTTGGCTCAAAAAGCACGTTTAGCAGCTAAGCGTGCTCGTGAAATGACGCGTAAACAATCTGGTTTGGAGATTGGTAATCTACCCGGAAAGTTGGCGGATAACACATCAAATGATCCTGCCATTTCAGAATTGTTTATCGTTGAGGGTGACTCTGCCGGTGGTTCTGCTAAGCAAGGACGAAACCGTGTAACACAAGCTATTTTGCCAATTCGTGGTAAAATTTTGAACGTTGGGAAAGCTTCATTGGAACGTGTTTTGGCTAACGAAGAAATTCGCTCGCTCTTTACAGCTATGGGCACTGGCTTTGGGGATGATTTTAATGTTGAAAAAGCTAACTATCATAAAGTTATTATCATGACTGATGCGGATGTTGATGGCGCACATATTCGTACGTTACTTTTGACATTATTCTATCGCTATATGCGCCCTTTGGTTGATGCTGGCTATATTTATATTGCTCAGCCACCTTTGTATGGCGTTGCTTTAGGAAATAACAAATCAATGACTTACTTAGACTCCGATGAAGAACTTGAGTCATATTTGTCGCAATTGCCATCCAATGTTAAGCCAAAAGTGCAACGATATAAGGGTCTTGGCGAAATGGATTACGATCAGTTAGCTGATACAACAATGGATGCTCAAAATCGTCGTTTATTACGTGTTGATCCATCCGATGCCGAAGAAGCTGAGGCTGTTATTGATATGTTGATGGGTGGGGATGTACCACCACGTCGAAAGTTCATTGAAGATAATGCAGTCTTTGTTGAAAATTTGGATATTTAATCTAAAAACACAATATAAAAGTCATAAAATATTTGCGAGGAGTAAATAAGTAATGTCTGAGATAAACGACAGCCGTATTAAAAATGCGAATTTGTCAGAACAAATGAAAACATCATTCTTGTCATATGCCATGTCTGTCATTGTGGCACGAGCACTTCCAGATGTGCGTGACGGTATGAAACCAGTTCATCGTCGAATTTTATATTCAATGATTGAGCAAGGAAACACACCAGATAAACCACATAAAAAATCAGCGCGTATTGTTGGTGATGTTATGGGTAAGTATCACCCGCACGGTGATTCTGCAATTTATGAGTCAATGGTTCGTATGGCGCAACCTTTTTCATATCGGCATATGCTGATTGACGGGCATGGTAACTTTGGTTCAGTCGATGGTGATGGTGCCGCCGCCATGCGTTATACTGAGGCTCGTTTGAGTAAAGTTGCTATGGAAATGGTTCGTGATTTGAACAAAGACACAGTTAACTTTATTCCCAACTATGATGGGGAAGAACGTGAACCTGAAGTATTGCCAGCACGTTTTCCAAACTTACTAGTTAACGGGGCCACCGGAATTGCCGTTGGGATGACAACGAACATTCCAACGCATAACCTTTCTGAAGTGATTTCTGCGCTTCATATTTTGATGAATAATCCAGAAGCTACCACAGCCGACCTTATGGAAGCATTACCTGGACCCGATTTTCCCACCGGTGGTATTGTTATGGGAAAGTCAGGTATCCGTCGTGCATATGAAACTGGGCGTGGTACTGTAACTGTACGTGCAAAAGTAGATATTGAGCAACTTAAATCAGGCAAAGAGCAGATTGTTGTAACTGAGCTACCTTATGCCGTTAACAAGGCGCGTTTAATTGAGCGTATATCTGAATTAGCACGGGACAAAAAGATAGAAGGCATCACAGGAATTCGCGATGAATCTGATCGTGAAGGCTTGCGAGTTTCTATTGATGTTCGTCGCGACGCTTCGGCAAGTGTCATTTTAAATAATCTATATAAGCAAACATTATTGCAGACTAGTTTTAGCTTTAATATGTTGGCGATTGATCACGGCGCGCCTAAGACAATGAGTTTGAAAGAAATACTTGTTGCTTATCTGGCACATCAACGTGAAGTTATCCGTCGTCGTACGGTATTTGAATTACAAAAGGCACAAGCGCGCGCACACATTTTAGAAGGTTTACGCATTGCGCTTGATCATATAGACGAAATCATCACAATTATCCGTTCGTCAAAGACCTCTGAGGAAGCTAAAAATCGTTTAATTAATGGTTATGCTTTGTCTGATAAACAAGCTCAAGCTATCTTGGACATGCGTTTGGTTCGTTTGACTGGCTTGGAACGTGACAAGATTGAAGAAGAATATCAAAAACTTGTTACTCTGATTGCTGATTTGAAAGATATTTTGGCGCATGAAGAACGTGTTGATGAAATTATTTATAATGAGCTACTAGAAATCCAAACAAAGTTTGGTGACAAGCGTCGCACAGAATTGCAGGTTGGTGACGTTCTAAGTATTGAAGATGAAGATTTGATTGAAGAAGAAGATGTAATCGTAACATTGACTAATAGTGGTTACATCAAACGCGTTGCAACTGGAGAGTTTAAGGCACAAAATCGAGGTGGTCGTGGGGTTCAGGGTATGAATGTTCATGACGAGGATTTTGTTGACCAGATGATTTCCACATCAACGCATGATACTTTGTTGTTTTTTACTAATAAGGGTAAGGTCTACCGTATGAAAGGTTATGAAGTACCAGAATATGGTCGCCAAGCGAAGGGAATCCCAGTTGTTAATCTTTTGAATTTTGAAGGAAATGAAAAAATTCAAACCGTTATCAATGTTCGTGGAGAAGCCGGTGAAAGCGATGATTATCTATTCTTTGTAACTCGTTTGGGTGTTGTCAAGCGTACAGCGGTTAAGGAATTTGCAAATATTCGTACGAATGGATTAAAAGCCTTAACTTTGCATGATGATGATGAAGTACTATCTGTTCAAATTACGGATGGTACGCAAAATATTATTATTGCGACACATAATGGTTATTCAGTTAGTTTTGCTGAAAACGATGTACGTGTTATGGGACGTTCAGCTGCTGGGGTTCGTGGTATTCGCCTTCGCGAAGGGGATCTAGTGGTTGGTTCTGACGTGTTGGAAAAAGATCATAATGTTTTGATCATCACGGAAAAAGGCTACGGAAAGCAAACACCAGTGAGCGAATATCCAATCAAAGGTCGTGGCGGTAAAGGAATTAAAACGGCAAATATCACCGAGAAAAATGGTCCCCTTGCTGGAATGACTATTGTCAGTGGCCAAGAAGATATTATGGTTACGACGACACAAGGTGTAATGATTCGTTTTAATGTTGATTCTGTCAGTCAGACAGGACGTGCAACACTAGGTGTGCGTTTGATTCGCTTAGAAGGCAATGCTAAAGTGGCTACGCTAGCAAAAGTAGAACACGAGGAAGCGCTTGAGAATGTTTCACGTGAAACATCTGATAACGCACCGTTGGATGAGCAACAAATTGACCAAGTTTCAGAACTATTAGATCGTGCACAAGACGATACTGATAAATAACAAAAAATAAACCAACAGGACGTTAGCAGCCTGTTGGTTTATTTTTTATAAAATATAGAATAATTGAAAACTTGCTAGAAAACAAATAGTATAACAACTAATTTTCATAATGTTATAATACATTAAAATTAAGGAGTAGTGATTATGAGCATATACGATTATTTTGCAACCTTAGAAAACGGAGAAACTTATTCACTTAATAAGCTAGCCAATCATCCAGTAGTGATTGTTAATACTGCTACGAAGTGCGGCTATGCACCACAATTTGGTGAGTTAGAAAAATTATATAAAAAGTATAAAGATAAGGGATTAGTGATTTTAGGCTTTCCATCTAATCAATTCAAACAAGAGTTAGAAACTGCAGCCCAAGCAGCCCAAGCATGTCAGCTCACTTATGGTGTAACTTTTCCAATGCATCAACTAGTTGCCGTGAATGGTAAAAACACAGATCCTTTGTTTAAATATTTGAAAGATAATTCAAAGGGAATGCTGGGTAGTAGCACAATCAAATGGAATTTCACAAAGTTTTTAGTGGATAAGGAGGGAAACGTCGTAAAACGCTATGCTCCAAAAACAGAACCCAAGGATATCGAAAAAGATATTGAAGATGTTTTATGAGAGCCACGCATCCCGGTAAAACCTTTAAGTACGTGTTGTTTGTGTCTTAAACTGGATCAAATGATGTTGGAATTTACGTGTCACCGGCAACAGTGTACCATCTGTTAACTCAATTATTTTTTCTGATTTTAAGTATTGCTTAATAAAGTCACGATTAATACAAAATGATGCATGAATCTGTATGAAATTTTCATGGCTTGAAGCAATAGTTGTAATCGTATTCCGAATTTTGCTTACACCATTCATTGTGAAAATATTGATGTAATGTGTACCCTTATTACTGGAGACATAAGACAGATGGTTGAGATCGAATTGAACGAGATGTGCACCATTGCGTATAGCAATTAAGTTAGGAGATTTTTTATCGTATTGTTCAAGTACTTGAGTAGCTGTGTAAATAGCAGAATTGAGTTGTTGTGCGAACGCAGACTCAGGTTGTGATTTGTCAATAAAGTCTAACGCACTGATGTGATGTTGAAATGTGTGCCATGATAATTCACAATGAGTTGTGACAATAATAATCGGTGAAATAATATCATCCTTGCGAATCAGTTGTGCAGTTTGAAGACCGGCATAAATAACGCCTTTAATTTCAAGATCCAGTAAAATAATCTTCGGTGTTTTATCTTTTAGCACTGCAGATAATAAGTTGGTTGGCGAAGTGAACGTGTGCATATGTTGTATATACTGTTTAATACGCTTTTGTTGTATAAGGTTGTCTTCCAGCAGATAAATCATTGTGAGGTTCTCCGATAGTAAGCGTCTGCGTAAAATTCTGATTCATCAAAGTAGTATGCATCGAAATCATAGGCATCCGCGCCATGTACTGTTCTACAAAGGTTAATCCAATACCAGAGTGGCCTGCTTTTGTTGAGAAACCGTTTTTGTTCATGTCTGAAAGGGCCACATTCTGATTAATGGAATTTGTAATACTGACAATGTGATAATCATTATCTGACAAAATAGATAAAATGACTTTCCTTTCGATGCTGTTTATTGCTCCCTCAATGGCATTATCAAGCAAAATACCAATAGTTCGATAAAAATCAAGCGTCACGATCATGTTGAACTTTTCTGCAATATCGACTTTAAAAAATAGATCACTATCAATGGCATACTGATTTTTGACAACGAGCAAACTACGGAGGTTTAAATCGGTGATCAATTGAAGATTTAAAGTTGGTGAAAGAGGTAAAGCACTAGTACTCTCTGATAAGAAAGAATGATAGACTTCTTCTATTTCACATAAATTTTTGGTATGAATTGCTAGCGCTAAACTGGCAAGTATGTTTTTATAGTCGTGTTGAAAATGTCTATAGGACGAACAAATTTGCTCCAGTTTCGTAACATATGTCTGTGTGGCACGACTTTCATATTCGTGTTGTATGCGTAATTGCTGAAAATAATTGCAGAGGGGGCAAATCATGATAACTAGTAAGAAAATAAATGTTAATCCAACTAACCAGATAGAATCCAAGAACATATTGATAGGTACCGTAATTGATAAATTCAGAGTAGGGTTCATTTTGAAAGTCTTTCGTTTGTATAATAAAAGAGGATTATGTAAATAAATTACAAATACTTTGCTAATCGTATAATACGAAATAAATTTTCGAAAAGCTTATTTTGAATTCATATCGTCGTCAGTTTAATTGCTAATTAATCCATGAGTTTTAAAATTGGATATAATTAGGTTGAGAATTATATTTTTTTAATTCGGAAAGGAATTTGTGACAGCATATGTAGGCATTCTGCCGACTGTTTACGTGTGTTAGGTCATTATTTATAGAATGATTTTTTTCTTAAATGCAACTATGCAACCACAGAAATCAGGAATTGAGCATGCTCAATTAAAACGTGCCGATCTTTTTCGAGCGCATGGGGAACGGTTTAAAATTGTGCTTCGCGAATGGGATCCTCTTTTGCATGAAAATATAAAAGCAACCAGCTTAAAATCCTTCGAGGTGATTAACATGTTTGATTATTTTCAGGAAGCAACCGAAGTATCCGATCAGACGATAACAGTTGATAAACTGGATTTTGGTGTGGCTAACACGCATAGAGTTGAAGAGCTTAAAAAAAATCGTTATCTTATTTACGATATAAATCAACAGCTTATTGCTCGTGTTAATTATCGGACTGATCAAAAGCAAGTGGCATCTACTGAGTTGTTTGATGGTTTTGGTAATTTATATTGTGTTAATATGTATGATTCTCGAGGCTTTGTTTCTCTATCTCAATGGTACACACCTGATAATAAAATTGGTTCTGAAACATGGCAAAGTCCGGAAGGAAGAACGGTTTTAGAAGCATTTAACAAAATCAATAGTGATGGATCTGTTGAAAAAGTTTCTTGGCGGTTGATAAGTAAGGTCGGCGAAATTCTTATTTTTGATACACTTGAGCAAGTAACCTTGCACTTCTTAAATTTGCTTAATGATGAGTACTGGTCAAAAAATGAACCGAATATTTTTATATTAGATCGTGCACATTTGGCTCAAACTGTATTGCGTTATTTGGATAAACCGTCATACAATGTACTTTTTTTGCATAATTCTCATGCTAGTGATGCGAGTCATCCTGAAAAGGGCATATTAAATAATAATTATGAGTATAGTTTATTTAATATTAATGTCTATGATGCTGTGGTTAGCGCTACGGAAAAGCAAACAAATGATATTCGCAGTCGATTCAAACCAACCACGAAACTATTTACGATTCCAGTTGGCGTTATCCCAATGAAACAGTTACAACAGCAGCGTGTGTCTATGGCAGAGCGAACATTTGGTAAAGTCGTGGCATTGGCACGTAAGGCACCAGAAAAACAACTTGATCAATTAGTAAAAGCGGTTGCGTATGCGCGACAGCAAGTGCCACAAATAACGCTTGATTTATATGGGTATAAGGATCCAACCAATAATTTTCTTGCTGAACGTTTGATTGAGTCAGCCATTAGAGAAAATAATTTAGAAAACATTGTGACATTGCATGATTATACTGAGCAGGTTGCATTGGTCGAACAAGACGCGCAAGTGTTTGGTGTTACTTCAAGTATGGAAGGGTTTAATTTATCCCTGATGGAAGCGTTGGGGCAAGGCGACATTGGTGTAACGTACGATGTCAACTATGGCCCAAATTCAATTATTACTGATGGTGAAAATGGTTACATCGTACCTCTAAATGATTACAAATCTATGGGTGAAGTGTTAATTCACATCTTCAAAAATCCACGTCTCATGCAACAAATCAGCGACACATCCTATGAAATGTCTTATCGATATAGTTCTGACATGGTGTGGGCACAATGGTGTTTACTTTTGATGGATGCAAAAAAAATGTGGCCAGTCAAACAAGCCAATTATTTTCATATGACGATTAATGATCTAAAAGGTGCGGATGAGGAGAGTGAATCATGAATTATTTCATTTCGGAGAATGCATTTGAATTTAACTCCGGTACTGAATTTTCTCAGGCTGCTCGCACATTGATGTATAATTCATTTGGCAATTTAACGTTATTTGTTACACGGAATTATGCACCAGTATTCCATCGGACAATTAAAACGCTTGGGTTAAATGACCATCAAGTTTTGAATATGTATGATTTTTTTCAAGAGGCGACACAGGTTATCCGAGTTAAACAAAATTTACGTGAGTCTGTTACAATTCCTAAAAAAAGATACGTCATTGAAAGTCCTAATCCCGACCAATCATTGATCCTAAATGAAGGACGCACGGTTGCTAAGGTAAATGTTATGCCGGCGACAGTTGCGCTAATTGGTAATGTGGAATACCTTGATCGTTTTGATCATATTGTTGCCCGTGACGAATGGGACTATCGTGGTTTTAAGTCGTCAACCGCTTATTTTCATCCAAATGGTGAAGTTAGTCTGCAAAAATTCTATACTCCTGCTGGGAAAGTAGTTTTAGAGATCACACATATGAATGTTCAAGGGCATTTGATGCCAACGATGTATAAGTTGATTAATTATTGTGGCGCAAATTACCGGTTTAATACAGAAAATGAATTATTTACCTTTTTTATGAACAAGCAACTGAAACAAAATCCTGGGACTATAATTTTAGAAAGAGCTAGCATGTTGAATACCATGCCGGGAATAAAAAGTACAAAAGGAAAATATTTTTATTTGCATAGTTCACATACAAATTTGAGGGGACAATTGTTGACAACATTAGTTGAATTGATGCGTGGTGAATTAGGTTTTACCGGTATTATTGTGGCCACGAAACAACAACAGCAAGATATGCAGCCATTAACAATGCTACCCGTGTTGACTGCACCAGATACGATTGTCAAAGAAAATAAAACAAATTCATTGGTCAATTGTAAATCACATAAAATTTTAGTATTGGGCCGAATTGCCAAAGAAAAACAACCAAAAGATGCGCTACACATCCTAAAAAGTGTGCAAGCTAGTGTAGCAGATGCGACGCTAGAATTTCGAGGTTACAGTACTGATCGGCAGTTACTAAATGAATTAGATTTATTAATTGACCAACTAGGATTAAAAAATACTGTTACATTTGGTAACTATGTTGTTGGTAAAATGTTGGATGATGTAATAGAAGGGGCGCAAGTGTTGCTATCAACCGTACCAACTGAAGGGAGCGGTATGCAAAATATTGAAGCGATGTCGCATGGACTTCCTGTAATCGCGTATAATGTTAATTATGGACCAAATACGTATATGCCAAATGAGCAACTTGTACCAATTGGTAATTATGATCAGGCTGCCAACAGAATAGTTTCACTATTTCAAGATGATAAGCAGTGGCGAGAGGCTAGTAGATTAGCTTACCAACAAGCACAAGTATTTACCAAAGATAGCGTTTATAAGCAGTGGCAAGATTTGAACTTGCAATGAGTTAAATATGATTTAGTCTAAAATCAGGAGAATTGATCTCCGTACATATGAGGTACTTTCGATGAGAATTCACATTATGCCAAACTGGAGCGAACTTGGCGTAGAAATACCACAATTTAATGATAGCATCCATCATGCACAATTATTCTTAACACAAGGACAAGAAGTTGCCTTCATCTTGTGTGATTATTTACCAAATTTGCGTGGTATATTGTCAACCAAAAATATTGATAAAGCTAGCGTTTGGTCGGCGTTTGATGTATTACAACATATTGACTTGTCAGCGCCACGACCTGTGGCATTGAATGACTTTACTTGGCCGGATTATGCAGAATTTATGACGTTGACCGATCGAATTCTAGTCAATGTTTCTGGCCAGCATTACGCAACAATTTGGAGTAATCAGTTATCATTTGACCATATTGACTTGTTTGCTGACGATATGATGACACAACAATTAATCATTGATGATCGAGGATTTGTATCAAAAGTTATCGTATTTGATGAGGGCAATAAAGTTCGAACAGATTACTTGACCCCTAGTGGTGATATTGCGTTGCAAGAGGATGAACTGACAGGTCTTGTAACAACGCAACAGTTGTGGACAGAGCAGACCCAATTTTCTAACATGGCGGTATTAATTCATGAACTCTTAAGTTATTATTTGAATAAAATACCCGATGATGAAAATATAATTATTTCTCCAAGCGTAACTACTGGTGAAATACTTGAGGATATTGCTATCAAACAACCAGTAATTGTCAGCGTACAGAATAATTTTCTTGAAGTAGGCAAGGAATTGGAAAAAAATAGCGATTTTATTGTTACGGACAATGAGCGACATCAACAACAAGTAGTAGCATTTGATGGTGAAACAAAGGAAGTTGCTATCGTTCCACCATACGCGACAGATATGGTGGAAAACGAACATTCTCAGAGTCCATTGGTAAGTCTATTTATTTCAGCACATACTTTATCTGCTGCACAACAAACAATAGTTATTGCTGCATTAATTAATATTATTAATGAATATGACACGACGACAATTGTATTTGAAACTTCTGATAAAACTTCAGAAATGCAAAAACAAATTCATGAAGCGAGTTTAAAAGCTAAAAATGAGCATGGCTTGGTAGATCAGGACAGTCAAATGGCCTTTAAATCACGTTTTCATTTCTTGGATCCCCAAAATGAAGAACAACTATTGCGTTATATGAAAAACACACGCATCCTAATTGATTTGGATAATGAACCGAATCAATTCTTACAAACTGTGGCAATTAATTTTGCTATACCACAAATTAACAGCACGGAAACAATCTACCTTGATCCTGATAAAAATGGTAAAGTATTGGCAGATTTTGCAGAGTTAGATCAAGCAATAAGTTTCTTTTTGGATAGTAAAAAGCATTTTGAAATAGCACAAGAAGTATCTGCAGACATACAAGCAGAATATACTAGTGAAATGCTATGGATTAAATGGCAACAAGTATTCAACAAAATAAAAAGTAAGATGAATAGCTAAATAATTTGATGCAATGACAGGTGAAAAATGACAATATCAATTTTACAAATTGGCGCAGAAAATTGGGCACCATATATTACTACTGATAAGCTTGATTGGCACCACACATCAGTACTTGACTTACCTACTTTTTTGGCCATGCAAAGGGATCCGTACGTATTAGAACAGACCTATGTGCTGCTCACAGATGATCATCTTGAAAGCACGCTGCTATCCAGTCAAATTAATGAATGGCCTGCATTACGAGTGATTTACTTTGCTCATGAAGTATCGTCTGATTTTCAAAAAATTCTTGACGAGCGACGCGCTTTTCGTATTGAAGAAAATACACCAGAAAATGTTAAAAAAAGAATAGTTGCTGATATGGATACCAGCCAATATGGTTTTTCGACGCGCTTTAGCGCCGAACAATTTATGCCTTATGTGCCTGAAGGAATTCATTTGCAACGACAAGGAGATTTTTCAACACAATTTGAAGGTGAATTTGGAGAGGATTGGCAACAATTAGGAACATTAAAGGCTGGTATAAGCGATTTTCAAAATGGTCGGGCAAACGAGGTATGGTTGGAATATAGTCATACAGAGACAGCCGAACCAGCCTTGCTATTTGTGTTTTATAAAAATGGTGAAGTATTGACTCAACAGTTGATAGCAGGTCAATCACTGCGCCAATTGACAACTGTAGCGCCCCCTGAAGATTACGAAAATTATGAAATCTTGGTTTTGGGTAAAGGTCAGGGAATCCTTGATTTTTACGTCATTCACCAAAGAGCCTCTCGACACGGGTTGGGACATTTGCTACCAGGTGGAAAGTGGCAGCTTACCAAAGAAAATGAAGAAGTGTTAAGTTACTTCAATCCCGGAGATCGTCAAAAACCACTGATTGTCAGTTTTGCGGATACGAGACTTCATGTTGATGGGCTTGAAATGCAAGAAGCCTTAAATCGTCTAGGAACACCCTATTTATTGTTTACAGATGCACGTATACAGGGTGGCGCATTTGATATTGGAACAGCAGAGTATGAAGCGACCATCATTAAAATAATTAAGCAAAAGATGAAAACATTAGGACTACGTGCTGAAGATCTTATTTTGATGGGTGCTTCTATGGGTAGTTACCCTGCTTTGTACTACGCTGCTGATCTTAACCCCGCTGCTGTTGTCATTGCAAAACCAATTGTTAATTTGGGCACATTCACTGCTGGACCAACTATTTCACGTGGCTTTGATTATGGTTGGCGTTTAGATGTACGACGTTATTTGAGTGGCTATGTCAGGCCTGACGATAATGTAGCCATGAATGAAAAGTTATGGAAACACATTGAGAATACGAACTGGACAAATATCAAAGTGGCATTATTTTCGATGTCTCAAGATGAATATGATGGTCAGAGCTTAGGTCAATTATTAGATTTCTTTGCTACGCATAATGCCCCAGTAAAGCATGAAAGTGAAGAGGGGCAACATACGGAGAAACTTGATGAAATGGTTGACTTCATGATGACTAATTTAAATGCATTACGAAACACCATGCGAGCGGAGGGTAAATAATGCAATATCAAATTTATTGGACACCCAATACCGAACTGCTGGGGCTTCAAGGGGCAACAATTGACTTCAGGTCGTTGAATGAAGTGTATTATGAAAATTATTTTTTGCCGAGTGGAGAGGTTGTTGCGCGATGGCATTCTACATACAACAGAATGAGCGGTCAACCGGTAGTGAAGGCAGACTTGCCCCAGCTGTCATACGGTGAGACATATGTGATAGAACGTCATATTGATGCCAGTGACCGGATGTTTGGCTATTTGGTGGTGACTTTCTTTGATCAGCAATATCAGCCAATTGCTACTTTCAGTGAAAATACTGAAAGACTGTTGATCAATACACCAGATGAATATTCTTTTTACGTTATTGATTTAGTTTCTGCAGGAAGCGGACATTTTACATTTCATAATTTCGATATTCGCATAAAAAGGGCTGGTATTTTGCGAGAAGACGACCAAGAAATAGCGCCACAATTGTATACTTATTTGCACCAGCCAGAGAAAGTGACGAGTAAAGTATTACGGGTTATTTTTTCAGAACCAGAAGAAACGGTAACTGACTATGTCACACAAAAAATAAAAACAACGCAACAAGCCGTATTATTTGTTGCAAGTGGCGCACTAAAAGCGGGTTATTATCGTCAGTTAGAACTAATATCAGCTATTAAAACTGCACGAAAACAGGTTAAGGCGCACAGCCTCGAGTTTGTTGGTTATGGACCAATATCTAGTTACGCTGCCCTCTATTATCAGCAACAAATTAAAAAGAGTGTGGCAATAATTAGCGAAGATATTTTATTGTCCCCTGAAAAGTCAGAATGGGCAATTGAACGTAGCGTTGATGGCGTGAGCTATCTTACTAGTTCGATAATGCCCAACACCCAACTTGATTTAATCATTTCACATCCAAAATATGAGCGATTAGAAACACTGACATATGAGACGCCAACGCCTGAAGAATATGAGCAGCAATTGTTGTATGAAGCAGCACATCCAAAACCTGGTGCATTCTCTAAGCTTTTTGGTCAAAAAAACAAATGATAAACTATTTATAATCAATAAAAAAAGAGCCAAACATTTACTTGTTTAGCTCTTTTTTTGTTGGTTTTTTAAGGTAACGGTAGCTATACTCGTTAATTGGTTAGTAATATTTTCTGTAATTTTAACATGCCATACTTGAAGTGAATGACCAATATTAACTGGGGTTGCAGTGGCAATCAAAATCCCCTTGCTTACTGGTTTTAAATGGTGTGTTTGAATATCAACACCAACAGGAAATTGATTATCAGATAAAGCTTCTTTTGCACCTAATGAGGCTGCTGTTTCAGCTAATAAGGCGTTAATACCACCATGAACAAAGCCATAAGGTTGCATAATTTTATCAGTGACAGCTAGCTCAACAACTGTTTTATCAGCAGACAATATGGTGGTTTTTAATTCTAAAAGTTCTATAATGTTCATAATAACTAATTTCCTTTCTGAATGGAGTATAACAAATGACAACTTGGAGCGCTATTAAAGAGTACGACGAGATTCTTTTTGAGATAAACAAGGATGGTATAAATCCTGGAAAAATTGCCAAAATCACAATGAATGATGTGGCATCACACAATGCTTTCACTCCGGGGATGGTATCGGAAATGATAGACGCTTTTACGCTTGCGCGAGACAATGCTCAAGTTGGTGTGATTATTTTAACAGGAGCTGGAGATAAAGCTTTTTCTTCAGGGGGGAATCAAAAGGTACGTGGTAACGGTGGATATGTTGGTTCCGATGGCATTCCTCGTTTAAACGTGTTGGATTTGCAACGGCTAATGCGTATTATTCCTAAGCCGATTATTGCTATGGTTAAGGGTTGGTCTGTTGGTGGTGGTAACGTATTACAATTAGTGGCTGATTTAACCATTGCTGCAGACAATGCTAAATTTGGTCAAACAGGACCGATGGTAGGCTCGTTCGATGCTGGATATGGTTCAGGCTATTTAGCTCGAGTAATAGGGCATAAACGTGCCAAAGAGGTGTGGTTCTTGAACCATTTTTATACCGCTGAAGAAGCTTATCAAATGAATTGGATTAATAAAGTTGTCCCATTAAATAAAGTTGAAGATGCCACAATTGAGTGGGCCGATGAAATGTTGACTAAATCACCAACGGCGCTACGATTTATTAAGGCCGCAATGAACGCTGATACAGATGGCTTGGCAGGCCTACAGCAATTTGCTGGGGATGCAACCATGCTGTACTACACATCAGACGAGGCTAAAGAAGGTCGTGATTCCTTTAAAGAAAAGCGCGATCCTGATTTTGATCAATTCCCAAAGTTCCCATAAATAACGGAGGCTTAACAAGTATGACCTTAAAAATTGCGATTGCACAAATTGATATAGCACTGGGAAAGCCAGCCATTAATGAGCAAACAGTAATCGAGTATGCTCAGAGGGCTGCAGCAGTTGAGGCTGATATTTTAGTTTATCCTGAAATGTGGAATACGGGGTATGACCTCCTTAATTTGGAGACCGTAGCGGATTCCCAAGGACAAAGAAGCGTTAATTTGTTGCGTGATCTCGCTAAAAAATATCATCTCAACATTGTTGGTGGTTCAGTGGCAACAGCCCAAGCAGAGAACAAATTTTACAATACGATGTTTGTTTTCAATGATAAAGGCGAACAAGTTAGTGAATATAATAAACTACATTTATTTGGACTAATGAATGAAGAGAAATTTATGTCAGCGGGAAATAAAACAAATCGTTTTAATTTGGCGAATGTACCATCTGCTGGGGCCATTTGCTATGATATTCGTTTTCCAGAGTGGTTACGTACGATGATGAGTCAAGGGCCACAAGAAATTTTGTATATCGTTGCCGAATGGCCAATTCAACGAATAAAACAATGGCAACTTTTGCTGCAAGCACGAGCTATTGAAAATCAAACATTTGTGGTCGCAGCGAATCGTGTAGGTCGAGATAACGACAATAGATTTGGTGGTCGTTCATTAATTATCGATCCACTAGGAAATATTGTCCAACAAGCAAGCGACAACAAAGCGGAATTATTAGTAGCAGAAATTAATATTAATGATGAAAAAGCTATTCGAGGAGAAATCCCGGTGTTTAGCGATCGTCGTCCAGAACTTTACAGATAAGGTGAATAACGTATGCATTTTGAAGAATCCGACTTACTTAAAACACTGCCTAAACAATTTTTTGCAACACTTGTTGCCAAGGTCAATGCGAAAATTGCTGCCGGTAAAGATGTGATTAACTTGGGGCAAGGGAACCCTGATCAACCTACCCCTGATTATATTGTTAAATCCTTACAAGCGGCTGCAGAAAATCCGGCTGATCACAAATATTCATTATTTCGCGGTGAAGAACGTTTTAAGAAAGCAATTGCAGAATTTTATGCTGATGAGTATGGCGTGTCAATCGACCCAGAAACAGAAGTAGCTATATTAGCCGGATCGAAAATTGGTTTGGTTGAGCTGCCATGGGCATTAATGAATCCTGGGGAAACATTATTATTACCAGATCCAGGGTACCCTGATTATTTATCTGCCGCAGCATTGGGGCGCGTAAATTATGAAGCAGTACCTTTAAAACAAGAAAATAATTTTTTAGTTGATTATGAAGCGATTCCAAGCTCAGTAGCCGAAGCAGCTAAGTTTTTGTACTTAAACTACCCTAACAATCCAACTGGTGCAATTGCTACTTCAGAATTCTACCGACAAACTGTTCGTTTTGCAGAAGAGAATCAGGTTGGTATTGTATCTGATTTTGCTTATGGTGCAATCGGATATGATGGTCACAAGCCACTATCATTTCTACAAACTGAAAATTCAAAAAATGTTGGAATTGAAACGTATACCTTCTCAAAAACATTCAATATGGCGGGGTGGCGAGTAGGATTTGCTGTTGGCAATGCAGAGATGATTGAAGCGCTTAATCTAATTCAAGATCATTTATTCGTTTCATTATTCCCAGCGGTTCAAGATGCAGCAATTGAGGCCTTAACAAATAGAGCAGGGCGTGAAAAGGCTGTTACAGATTTAACCAATCTGTATCAACGTCGTCGCGATGTATTTATTAATGCGGTTCGAGAATTTGGTTGGGAACCTTACGTTCCGCAAGGAGCCTTTTATGTGTTGATGCCTGTACCTAAAGGCTATACGTCGAGTGAGTTTGCAGATTTACTATTAGAAGAGGCTGATGTGGCTGTAGCTGATGCATCTGGATTTGGTAAGGGCGGACAAGGGTATATACGTGTCGGATTAACAATTGGTGAAGAACGTTTAGCTGAAGCTGCAAAACGAATTAGTAAGTTACCTGTATTTTCAAAGTAAGCTGGAGACAGCTTACTTTTTTATTTATTAAGTAAAGGTAAAGGGAGGGGAACGAAAAAGAGGAAAGGGATAAAGAAGGGGGGATAAAGCGAATAAGGAATGGGAGAAAGGGGGTAAAAAGGGATAAAAAGCGAACGGGTAAAGGAAAGTAAAAAAGAAGTAAAAGAAGTAGTTGACGAGGGAGGATAAAGTTGGTATATTAGTATATGTTCCAACGGAGCGAAACGACGCAAAGCGTTGCGAAGCAAGGGGAGCGAGAGCGTGAAGGTAGTGAAGTCGAGAAAAACTTCTTAAAAGAAGTAGTTGACAAAGCTAAACGAGCGTGGTAAGATAATATAGTTGTCTCAGCGACAACGAGTAGCACATTGAAAACTGAACAAAACTTTGAACAAACGAATCTGTGGCTGTTACGTAAAGTAACAAAAACAAATTTGCGAAGTCAATTCGTAACAAACAATAAACGGATTACGTTATAGAGATATAGCGAAAGATAGTCAGTTTAATCGAAGAGCAATCTTCAAATTTTCAAATTGAGAGTTTGATCCTGGCTCAGGATGAACGCTGGCGGCGTGCCTAATACATGCAAGTCGAACGCACAGCGAAAGGTGCTTGCACCTTTCAAGTGAGTGGCGAACGGGTGAGTAACACGTGGACAACCTGCCTCAAGGCTGGGGATAACATTTGGAAACAGATGCTAATACCGAATAAAACTTAGTGTCGCATGACATAAAGTTAAAAGGCGCTTCGGCGTCACCTAGAGATGGATCCGCGGTGCATTAGTTAGTTGGTGGGGTAAAGGCCTACCAAGACAATGATGCATAGCCGAGTTGAGAGACTGATCGGCCACATTGGGACTGAGACACGGCCCAAACTCCTACGGGAGGCTGCAGTAGGGAATCTTCCACAATGGGCGAAAGCCTGATGGAGCAACGCCGCGTGTGTGATGAAGGCTTTCGGGTCGTAAAGCACTGTTGTATGGGAAGAACAGCTAGAATAGGAAATGATTTTAGTTTGACGGTACCATACCAGAAAGGGACGGCTAAATACGTGCCAGCAGCCGCGGTAATACGTATGTCCCGAGCGTTATCCGGATTTATTGGGCGTAAAGCGAGCGCAGACGGTTTATTAAGTCTGATGTGAAAGCCCGGAGCTCAACTCCGGAATGGCATTGGAAACTGGTTAACTTGAGTGCAGTAGAGGTAAGTGGAACTCCATGTGTAGCGGTGGAATGCGTAGATATATGGAAGAACACCAGTGGCGAAGGCGGCTTACTGGACTGCAACTGACGTTGAGGCTCGAAAGTGTGGGTAGCAAACAGGATTAGATACCCTGGTAGTCCACACCGTAAACGATGAACACTAGGTGTTAGGAGGTTTCCGCCTCTTAGTGCCGAAGCTAACGCATTAAGTGTTCCGCCTGGGGAGTACGACCGCAAGGTTGAAACTCAAAGGAATTGACGGGGACCCGCACAAGCGGTGGAGCATGTGGTTTAATTCGAAGCAACGCGAAGAACCTTACCAGGTCTTGACATCCTTTGAAGCTTTTAGAGATAGAAGTGTTCTCTTCGGAGACAAAGTGACAGGTGGTGCATGGTCGTCGTCAGCTCGTGTCGTGAGATGTTGGGTTAAGTCCCGCAACGAGCGCAACCCTTATTGTTAGTTGCCAGCATTCAGATGGGCACTCTAGCGAGACTGCCGGTGACAAACCGGAGGAAGGCGGGGACGACGTCAGATCATCATGCCCCTTATGACCTGGGCTACACACGTGCTACAATGGCGTATACAACGAGTTGCCAGCCCGCGAGGGTGAGCTAATCTCTTAAAGTACGTCTCAGTTCGGATTGTAGTCTGCAACTCGACTACATGAAGTCGGAATCGCTAGTAATCGCGGATCAGCACGCCGCGGTGAATACGTTCCCGGGTCTTGTACACACCGCCCGTCACACCATGGGAGTTTGTAATGCCCAAAGCCGGTGGCCTAACCTTTTAGGAAGGAGCCGTCTAAGGCAGGACAGATGACTGGGGTGAAGTCGTAACAAGGTAGCCGTAGGAGAACCTGCGGCTGGATCACCTCCTTTCTAAGGATAATCGGAAAGCGACAGGGACTTAAGTGTCAATTTGTTTGTTTCAAAGTTTTGTTTAGTTTTGAGTGTGATACTTTAATAGGTATCATGGTCTCAAAGTGATCCTATGGGGAATTAGCTCAGCTGGGAGAGCACCTGCTTTGCAAGCAGGGGGTCAGCGGTTCGATCCCGCTATTCTCCATAGCTAGTCGAAAGGCTAGCATGTTGTACATTGAAAACTGAATAGTAACAAATTCTTTTAAAAGCAATCGAAAGATTGTACTAAAATGAACCGAGAAACAACACAAAAAGTTCTTTAAAAAGAACGGTTTAATCGCAGGTCTGAAAAATGACCAACTCATAAACTTAAACCACAACTACGGTTGTATAGGTTAAGTTAATAAGGGCGCGTGGTGAATGCCTTGGCACTAGGAGCCGATGAAGGACGTGACTAACTACGATAAGCTTTGGTGAGCGGTAAGTACGCTATGACCCAAAGATTTCCGAATGGGGAAACCCAACTCGTAAGAGTTGTCTGTATCTGAATACATAGGATATTTGACGGAATACGCTGTGAACTGAAACATCTCATTAGCAGCAGGAGCAGAAAGAAAAATCGATTCCCTAAGTAGCGGCGAGCGAACGGGGAAGAGCCCAAACCAACGTGCTTGCATGTTGGGGTTGTAGGACTGATATATAAGAGTTACAAAAGTGTTTTATAGCAGAACAAGTTGGGAAACTTGGCTATAGAGGGTGATAGCCCCGTAAGCGAAATGAAGCACACTCTTTTCAGGATCCTGAGTACGGCCGGACACGTGAAATCCGGTCGGAATCTGCGGGGACCATCCCGTAAGGCTAAATACTCCCTAGTGACCGATAGTGAACCAGTACCGTGAGGGAAAGGTGAAAAGCACCCCGGAAGGGGAGTGAAATAGTTCCTGAAACCACGACGCCTACAAGAAGTCAGAGCCCGTTAATGGGTGATGGCGTGCCTTTTGTAGAATGAACCGGCGAGTTACGGTATCGTGCGAGGTTAAGGTGGAAAGACCGGAGCCGCAGCGAAAGCGAGTGTGAATAGCGCGAATAGTACGATGCTGTAGACCCGAAACCAGGTGACCTACCCATGGTCAGGATGAAGGTGAGGTAAAACTTACTGGAGGTCCGAACCGGTGCATGTTAAAAAATGCTCGGATGAACTGTGGGTAGCGGTGAAATTCCAAACGAACTTGGAGATAGCTGGTTCTCTCCGAAATAGCTTTAGGGCTAGCCTCATTATAAGCATACTGGAGGTAGAGCACTGTTAAGCCTAGGGGCCCATCTCGGGTTACCAAAGTTTGATAAACTCCGAATGCCAGATATGTATGAATGGGAGTCAGACGATGAGTGATAAGATCCACCGTCGAAAGGGGAACAGCCCAGATCGCCAGTTAAGGTCCCTAAATATATGTTAAGTGGAAAACGATGTGATAGTGCATAGACAACTAGGATGTTGGCTTAGAAGCAGCCACCATTTAAAGAGTGCGTAATAGCTCACTAGTCGAGTGCCATTGCGCGGAAAATGTACCGGGGCTAAACATATTACCGAAACTGCGGGTGCACGTAAGTGCGCGATAGGAGAGCGTTGTAAGGGCAATGAAGGTAGACCGTAAGGACTGCTGGAGCGCTTACAAGTGAGAATGCCGGTATGAGTAGCGAAAGACAGGTGAGAATCCTGTCCACCGAATGACTAAGGTTTCCTGGGGAAGGCTCGTCCACCCAGGGTTAGTCGGGACCTAAGGCGAGGCTGAGAAGCGTAGTCGATGGATAACAGGTTGAGATTCCTGTACCAGTTGTAATGCGTTATTACCGATGGAGGGACGCAGGAGGCTACCAGATGCGCACTGATGGATATGTGCGTGCAAGCAGTAAGTCTTGAAAAGAGTGAAATGCTTTTTTCTATAAGGACAAGCTGTGATGCGGATCGAAATAAAGTAGAGAAGTCTGAGACGTCACACTGCCGAGAAAAGCTTCTAGGAAGTATTACACTGCCCGTACCGCAAACCGACACAGGTAGTCGAGTGGAGAACACTAAGGTGAGCGAGAGAACCCTCGTTAAGGAACTCGGCAAAATGACCCCGTAACTTCGGGAGAAGGGGTGCTCATGGTAAAACATGAGCCGCAGTGAATAGGCCCAGGCGACTGTTTATCAAAAACACAGGTTTCTGCAAAATCGTAAGATGAAGTATAGGGGCTGACGCCTGCCCGGTGCTGGAAGGTTAAAAGGAGTGCTTAGCTTCGGCGAAGGTACGAATTGAAGCCCCAGTAAACGGCGGCCGTAACTATAACGGTCCTAAGGTAGCGAAATTCCTTGTCGGGTAAGTTCCGACCCGCACGAAAGGCGTAACGATCTGGGCACTGTCTCAACGAGGGACTCGGTGAAATTTAAATACCCGTGAAGATGCGGGTTACCCGCGACAGGACGGAAAGACCCCATGGAGCTTTACTGTAGCTTGATATTGAATGTTTGTGCTGCTTGTACAGAATAGGTAGGAGACGTTGAAGATTGGACGCTAGTCTAGTCGGAGTCGCACGGTGGGATACTACCCTCGTTGTATGAACATTCTAACACTGGTCACTCAACGTGATCGTGGACAGTGTCTGGCGGGCAGTTTGACTGGGGCGGTCGCCTCCTAAAAGGTAACGGAGGCGCTCAAAGGTTTGCTCAGAATGGTTGGAAATCATTCGTAGCGTGTAAAGGCATAAGCAAGCTTGACTGCGAGAGCTACAACTCGAGCAGGTACGAAAGTAGGACTTAGTGATCCGGTGGTTCCGCATGGAAGGGCCATCGCTCAACGGATAAAAGCTACCCTGGGGATAACAGGCTCATCTCCCCCAAGAGTCCACATCGACGGGGAGGTTTGGCACCTCGATGTCGGCTCATCGCATCCTGGGGCTGTAGTCGGTCCCAAGGGTTGGGCTGTTCGCCCATTAAAGCGGTACGCGAGCTGGGTTCAGAACGTCGTGAGACAGTTCGGTCCCTATCCGTCGCGGGCGCAGGAAATTTGAGAGGAGCTGTCCTTAGTACGAGAGGACCGGGATGGACATACCGCTGGTGTACCAGTTGTTCCGCCAGGAGCATTGCTGGGTAGCTATGTATGGATGAGATAAACGCTGAAAGCATCTAAGTGTGAAACTCGCCTCGAGATGAGATTTCCCATCTATTTAATAGAGTAAGACCCCTTAGAGATGATGAGGTAGATAGGCTAGAAGTGGAAGTTGAGTGATCAATGAAGCGGACTAGTACTAATAGGTCGAGGACTTAACCAAAGTCTAAAGAATAGAAATATTCGATAAGCAATTATGAGTGGTTTAGGATAGAAGAAGAATTTGTTACTATTTAGTTTTGAGTGGCTAACACTCAAGGTGTCGTGTCGATAGCATAGAGGACACACCTGTTCCCATACCGAACACAGAAGTTAAGCTCTATAGCGCCGAAAGTAGTTGGAGGATCGCTTCCTGCGAGGATAGGACGATGCGGTGCCGTACATATGAAAAGAAGTAGAGAGCAGTAGGAAGATAATCGGAGAGGTGTCCGAGTCTGGCCGAAGGAGCACGGTTGGAAACCGTGTAAGCAGGGGAACTTGCTTCGAGGGTTCGAATCCCTTCCTCTCCATCATGGACGCTTAGCTCAGCTGGGAGAGCACCTGCCTTACAAGCAGGGGGTCACAGGTTCGATCCCTGTAGCGTCCATTGACTTTAGAGTCAAACTTGCCACGTCGGGATAAACGATGCCGACTTAGCTCAGTTGGTAGAGCACCGCTCTTGTAAAGCGGGGGTCGAAGGTTCGAGTCCTTTAGTCGGCATAATTTATGCGGAAGTAGTTCAGTGGTAGAACATCACCTTGCCATGGTGGGGGTCGCGGGTTCGAATCCCGTCTTCCGCTTCTATGCCGGCGTGGCGGAATAGGCAGACGCACAGGACTTAAAATCCTGCGATAGAAATATCGTACCGGTTCGATCCCGGTCGCCGGCATATATGCACCTATAGCGCAATTGGATAGAGCGTCTGACTACGAATCAGGAGGTTGCAGGTTCGACTCCTGCTAGGTGCATAGAGGTTGAAGGAATTCAAACTCTTTTTTTAAGTTTAGTGGGGCGATAAGCTCTCGATAGACTAATTCGGGATGTAGCTCAGCTTGGTAGAGCACCTGGTTTGGGACCAGGGGGTCGCAGGTTCGAATCCTGTCATCCCGATTGATTAGGGAAGCTAATCAAGACAGACCGCGGTGTAGCTCAGCTGGCTAGAGCGTTCGGTTCATACCCGAGAGGTCGAGGGTTCGATCCCCCCTGCCGCGATAGGCTCGATTTAGGACCATTAGCTCAGTTGGTTAGAGCAGACGGCTCATAACCGTCCGGTCGTTGGTTCGAGTCCAACATGGTCCATGCAGGACAAGCAGAATAATAATGGAGAATTACCCAAGTCTGGCTGAAGGGAACGGTCTTGAAAACCGTCAGGTCGGGAAACCGGCGCGTGGGTTCGAATCCCACATTCTCCTTAGGCATTTGAATAAGGTGTCATAATATAATCGCGGGATGGAGCAGTCTGGTAGCTCGTCGGGCCCATAACCCGAAGGTCGTAGGTTCAAATCCTGCTCCCGCAATTGGTCGCATGGTCTAGCTGGTTAGGACGCCTGCCTGTCACGCAGGAGATCGCGGGTTCGAGCCCCGCTGTGACCGTTCATTGGAAGCAATGAGATGGCTCTGTAGCTCAGTTGGTAGAGCAATGCATTGAAGCTGCATGTGTCGGCGGTTCGATTCCGTCCAGCGCCATAGGGAGATGATCCCGAAGAAAAGCTTGCGAATGTAGTTCAATGGTAGAATTCCAGCCTTCCAAGCTGGCTATGCGGGTTCGATTCCCGTCATTCGCTTTTGTCTATGTAAGAGTGGGCAAGGGGAATAAGGGCCATTAGCTCAGTTGGTTAGAGCGCTGTGTTGATAACGCAGAGGTCCCAGGTTCGAGTCCTGGATGGCCCATTAAGATTAATAAGTAGGAGAGGTGTTCCTCTCCTTTTTTGTTTGTATAGAAACCTGTGAAACATTTTCTTTATGTAGATAAAGCTTAAGAAATAATTACTGTAAATTCCTGAAAATGAATAAATTTCACAAGAGAAAACAAGTAAGTTAATAATATTAAAAGCTTATTTGTTAACTTATTTGACAATTATATAAGTAAATGAAAAAAATTTTGCAACCTTTGTGAAATCGTGGTAATCTAATATCAACGGCTTAACGCTTACATTATTTTCATGCAAACGCGCGCAGTGTTAAAATGAGTGAAGGAACGCGATATGCATGTTTTAAAATCTGATTTCATGTTTGCACCTACATAGCTACTTTGCTATTGTTGGAGTTGCTAAATAGAATTTGAGATTGGGAAAATGGAAGAAAAATTATTTAATAAAGGCTTTTTAACAATTACTATTATTAACTTTATCGTGTACTTAGTGTATTATCTGATGATGGTTATAATTGCTGTTGTTGCACATGATCAACTACATGCTTCGTTTGGGCAGGCAGGATTGGCTTCTGGGATTTATATCATAGGAACGTTAATAGCTCGATTGATAGTTGGAAAAGAGTTAGAACTAATTGGACGAAAAAAAATTGTGCGATGGGGCGCTATTCTATATTTAATTACAACAATTGCTTACTTATTTGTACCAACAATCGCTATATTAGATGCAGTACGTCTCTTTAATGGTTTTGCGTACGGAATGACTTCAACAGCTCTAAACGCTATTGTGACCGAATTTATTCCTGAGAAACGCAAAGGAGAGGGTATAAATTACTATGGATTGAGTACAAGTTTAGCTGCGGCTATTGGCCCATTCATTGGTTTATTATTATTGAATGCAACTAGTTTTCGATTTATTGTGATATTATCGGTTATTTTAATTGGAATTTCAATGGTAGCATTGTTTGCAATTAAAATTAATAATGTGACGCTTTCACCAGAACATTTATCCGAATTGAAGTCTTGGAAGCTTTCTAGTTTCATTGAATTTAAAGTATTATTAATTGCTAGTGTAGGATTTTTGATGGGCTTGTCTTATTCGTCAGTGTTATCATTTTTGGCTTCATATGCAGAAACCTTGAACTTGGTTTCGATTAGTTCATTCTTTTTCGTAGTCTATGCCGGTATTGTGACATTGACAAGACCAATGTCAGGACGTATTTTTGATCGCTTTGGTGAAAATTACGTTATGTATCCGAGCTACTTTTTCTTAGCTTTTGGTTTAGTTGTTTTGGCATTGACCCATAATGGATTCACTTTGTTATTGTCCGGCGCGTTCATTGGTCTAGGATATGGAACATTCATGTCAAATGGTCAAGCGGTTTCCTTAAAGTTAGTTTCGAGTCATCGTGTCGGTATTGCCTTATCAACATATTTCATCGGCTTGGACTTGGGATTAGGCGTTGGACCTTATGCTTTAGGTGCTTTACATGTTATGTTGACGTTCCGTGAATTGTACTTAGTTTCAGCAACCATTCCGGTGGTTTCAGCGATACTCTATCTGGTATTTTACCATCCAGACCGTATCAAAAAAAATGTAGCAACCATTCCTAGCGAGGAATTGGCTTAAAAATAAAAGCAGTATGTTTCACGTGAAACATACTGCTTTTATTTTTAAATTATCCAATTGTCTAAAGTCTCAACTTCATGGGTGGGCTTTTGAGTAACTTGAGAAATTTGTTTAGGCGTAGAAACTCCTGAATATACGAGTAATGTGTCAATTTGGGAATTAATACCAGCAAGAATGTCAGTATTGTAATTATCACCAACCATAACAACATCTTGTCGATTAATATGGAGTCTTTTTAATGCACCATCCATAATGGGTATTTCTGGTTTAGCTATCACTGTTGGTTCAACCTGTGTGGCAGTTTGGATGGCAGAGATTAATGAACCAGCTCCAGGTAACATGCCGCGTTCATTGGGTAAATTAGTATCACGATTTGTTGCAATAAACTGTGCACCTTGTTGGATTGCTAATGTAGCGGTGGTGAGTTTTTCATAGTTGAATGTTCGATCTAGTCCAGCGACAACAAAATCAGCATTTTCGTCACTAGTTATTGTAAAATCAGCATTTATTAATGCATCCCGTAGACCAGATTCGCCTATTATATATACTCTTTTTTTGTCAGGTGAAGCCATTGCTTTGAGATAATCAGCTGTTGCCATTGAGCTAGTATAAACTTGGTCGGTCGATGTTTCAATTTCGTGGTTTTTGGTTAAGTTATCAGCCACATCCTCTGGGCTTTTGGTTGAATTATTGGTTACAAATAGGTAAGGAATATTAGCTGCCTTTAGTCGATCAATGAATCGTTTGCCAGAATTCATCTTTTTTTTGCCTTGATATATTGTGCCATCTAGGTCGATGAAGTAAGCTTTATATTTTGACATGTTTAATCTCCATTTAATATTGAATGTCTATATTATACCCATCAACATTGGTTGATATCAAACAACGAATCAACGGACTTCTCTCTCATCACAATCTCCCTAAAATAAAATCTCCTAAAATATTTTATAAATATAGTTCGCCCGCAAGTAATTGCGGGTTTTCGTTGGTTATAGGTTAAATTTTTATCCTAATTTGATATAGAAAGGGTAAAATAGAATAACAGGGGAATAAATTATGCCTAAAAAATATCGAACACCACCGTTTTTAACACCATCAGCTATTGTTTCTTTAATTGTTGCTATCAGTGCTGCAAACTTAGCAGTAAACGTTGCAACTGGTACAAGTGAAGGTGGGAAAGTATCATCAAGTGCTAGTAGTGCCGTGAGCACTTCGATGATAACAAGTAGCACAACAAGTAGTGATGATAAATCAAGTAGCTCATCATCGTCAAGTAGCGATGACGAGTCAAGTTCAACATCGGATGATACGTCAGCTGAGGATACGTCATCGGCTGCTACAACTTCGGCCGCAGATACGACAACCTCAAGTACTGCTACATCATCATCTGGTACATCTTCTTCGGCGACATCGTCAAGTGCTACTAATGCAACATCAAGTTCATCAAATGCAACACGTACAACAAGTAGTTCGGAGGATACCCAATAATGCTGACAGTTCTTGATTTAATTAATCATTATCTCGGATATTTTACGACAAATTCAAAAACCAAGGGTCGCATATATACTGTTGTTGGCGCCGGAGGTGTCTGGTACTTACTTTATTTAGCTTATCGTTTTTTTGTGAATGGTCGTTGGTTGCGTGGTGCATTAATTGCCGCAGTATTTTTACTATTACTTTATTTCGTCATTTTGAATGTAGTATATTATTTTACGAAGCATACGAGTAAGTGGGATGTTTCACCTAGAATTGAGAAATTATTAGGGGGCCCTCATGAGGAAAAGAGTGAGCGTGAATCGGAGACGGTTATCATGCCGGCTAATGGACTATACAGTCGACAGAATGTGATGTTAGGAACAGTGGTAAGTGACGCGCAGCAACAGGCCAATTTAGACACGCTTGCATTAGAGATGCGACAACTTGATTTAATAGCAAATGATTATGGGCATCTTGGCGAACAAGCGCAACGACAGATTATTGCGCAACAAGGAGTAGTTTACGCCAATCATCCAGGTACTTTGCTACCTTATTTTGCAATGAGTGAAAATAATGGTACGCTACAAATATTCGGGGGTATTAACCAATTACAAGCTCGAGAATTGGGTAATGTTTCTATGGTTGGTCTAACCCCTACGTCTCAAGCATTGACTAATTATCGCTTGGCAATAGCCTCAGTAGTCCTTATAGGAGGGCCAAGTCATTTAGCGACACGGAGTGAGTTAGTTGATGATGTGCAGCCCTACAAAATAAAAATAGAAATAGCTTATGATCATATATAACAATACTATTGCATAAAAAAAGAGCTAATAATTAATTATAGCTCTTTTTTCATATGTATATGTTGTATTCCAGCTTCAAAAAAAGTCGCCCCAACCGCTGTAAAGCCAAGGGATTCATAAAATCCTCGGGCCTGAATTTGAGCACCAAGGACAAGGTTTTGAATACCATAAGATGGTGCTAGGGTTTCAATGTATTTCATAAGTTGTCTACCTAATCCCTGCCCACGAAGAGGGAATAATGTAGCGACACGTTGTATGTGCCAAGTATCATCTGATTCTGCTAATACTCGAGCAGTGGCTGCAAGTTTGTTATCTACATAAATAACGATATGGATAGCATTCTCTTCAGCAGCTTGATCATTCAATTCATCTTTAATGTTAACCCCTTGCTCAACAATAAAAACTGCTTTACGTATTGCTAGGGCATCTTCGTGGATAGGTCCGAGGCCTTGTTCATGTTTAATCTGTATTTTCATAGCATTATTATAGCAAGTTAAGTGCAAGAAAAGCAATGGAGACAACAGTGAAACGCTAGTTCAGCAGAAATTATAAACCTAAACCTTGTAAAGTTGGTATAATGAGAGTTATGAAAAAATATTTAAAAAATATTTGGCATGAAGCTTTGGCGCCAAAAAATTGGATTAAACAGCTAAATACTCGTAAAGGTTTTTTTACATGGACGGTTATATTGTTCACGTTAAAGACCATTTTGGCATACGGTGCTGATTTTTATTGGTTACATGTCTCCGACCCTTTGCAGATATTCTTGATGTTAATCAATCCAATTGGGTTTACGATAATTATCTTTAGTATTGCGTTATTTATTAAGCCTAAGCAATTATATTATGGGGCATTGATTTTGCTTGATGCCGCAATGACGGGCCTATTATATTTAAATGTCATTTATTTTCGTGAGTTTTCTGATTTTATGTCAGTTAACACCATGTTGGGCTACAGTTCGGTTAATCAGGGTGGTAAAGCAGCTGGAGCGATTGCGTTTGGGATTCATGATGTGCTTTTCTGGATTGATATTATCATCCTACTCGGCTTATTCTTAGCGCGAAAAATTCATTTTGATAGTCGTCCAATGGTACGGTTGCAACCATTTAAAATTTTAACCATAGGTGTATTTATTTTTATGGCAAATCTATTGCTGGCTGACTTGAATCGACCCCAATTACTGGTTCGGCAGTTCGATCGAGAGTACATGGTTAAATACCTTGGTATAGGACCGTTTACAATTTATGATGCCATCAATACCTATCAAACTAGTCAAATCCGAAAAACAGCTACACCATCAGAATTGACAGCTGTGCAAAACTACATTAAGAAAAACTATGCTGCGATTAATCCTAAATTTTATGGAAAAGCTAAGGGAAAGAATGTAATCGTCATTCATCTGGAAAGCTTTCAACAAATGTCGATTGATCGAAAAATAAACGGGCAGGAAGTCACCCCATTTTTGAACAGTCTTTACCACAGTAAGTCAACCGTTGCTTTTGATAACTTTTTCAATCAAGTAGGGCAGGGAAAAACGTCAGATGCAGAAAATATGTTAGAGACGTCTACATTTGGTTTGCCACAGGGATCTTTATTTACTAAATTGGGTGATGATCAGACTTTCCAAGCGATGCCGGCAATTTTGAACCAACGGGCAGGCTATTCCAGTGCAGTATTCCATGGTAATACGGGTTCATTTTGGAATCGTAGTACAGTTTATAAACGAATGGGTTATCAAAATTGGGTTTCAGGTGATTATTTTGATATTACTGGAAAAAAAGCAACTTCTTGGGGTCTGAAAGATAAGTTGTTATTTCATAATTCAATACCTTATTTGGAGCGACTACAACAACCATTCTATGCTAAATATTTAACAGTAACTAATCACACACCGTTTACTTTAGATAAACAAGATCAAGATCCTAATTTCCAAACGAGTAATACTGGATCAAAATTAGTTGATAATTATTTCATTACTAATCATTATCTTGATCAATCTGTGAAAGAATTTTTTGCTTATCTGAAAAAATCGGGGTTATATAAAAATACAGCTGTTGTTTTGTACGGTGATCACTATGGTATTTCAAACACAGATGCCTCTTATTTAGCTTCACTATTGGGAAAAGACTCTGACGATTGGACTGATCTAGACAATGCAAACCTTCAGCGAGT
The DNA here is from genome assembly GCF_053667755.1 of Leuconostoc sp. JNUCC 76. Lineage (NCBI taxonomy): Bacteria > Bacillati > Bacillota > Bacilli > Lactobacillales > Lactobacillaceae > Leuconostoc > Leuconostoc sp. JNUCC 76. The sequence goes on from NZ_CM132206.1 coordinate 33,300, forward strand.
ACCATTAATTGTTCACATTCCGGGAATGAAAAACGGTTATGTTGACCATACTTATGGTGGTGAAATTGATGTAGCCCCAACGATAGAACATTTATTGGGCATTAGTACGAAACGTTACATTCAATTCGGGCAAGATTTATTGAGTAAAAATCATAAGCAAATTGTCGCATTTCGAAATAAAGACTGGATAACGCCCGAATATGCCAGTCTATCGGGAAGAATATGGAATACTAAGACAGGGCAGGAAATTGTAACTCCAGGTAAGTCATTGCAGGCCAAGGTTGATAAAATTCAGGCATATGTGAATAAAAAGTTATCCATGTCAGATAACTTAAACCAAAAAAACTTACTTAAATTCTATACACCTGAAGGATTCAAGTCAGTCAAGGCTAATAGTTTTGACTATAGTAAAGAAGCAACCATTAAACGACTGAAGAAACAAAATAAAAAATTGGGAACAAAATCAACAAGTTTGTTTGCTCAGAATGGTAATAAGTCAACGTTGAGTGATTATATTACTGATGCGCCAGAAATTGATGATGAGAAGACTGATACAACACGACTATTACCACGAAATGCGGATGATTGGAGTAACGACGAATAATTTTTAGAAATCAACCTGTCGTGATGACAGGAATATAAATTTGGAGTATTATATGGCAAAAATTTTAATTGTGCTCGAAAATATTGAACTCGGGGGAATGAAACGAGCAACAACTGTTGTCGGTAATGCACTGGCAGCAAGACATGAAGTTACCTATTATAGTTTTTCTGATTTACCACCGTTTTATGAATTGTCAGCACCTTTAGTTGTTGCTTCACCCGCGCTACGTCTAACAAGTGATGCGCATCCATTTGAAAGATACGCCCAAGCTATTGAGAATTTTTCACTTTTAGCACAGCGCTATGATGTAGTTATTTTAGCAGGTGGACTACTATCCAGTTTTGCAGCTGTCTTGAAATCGAAGTTGCCACACACAAAACTGCTTGGGTGGATGCATAACAACATTACGACATATAGAGATCAATACTATGCAATGATGCGCGAGGAATTTATAGCCGGCTTACGTGTTTTAGACGCAGTAGTGGTACTAACTGATTTTGATTTGGGTGGCTTTAAAAAATATAATGAACACACGGTTAAAATTTGGAATCCTTTGACAATTGCACCTAAAGGCCTTTCTAAATTGGAGAAACACATTATATCGTTTACGGCACGTATCGCTATTCAACACAAAGGAATTGATTTTGCCGTACAATTGGCCACTAAACTACCGGATGATTGGAAATTAGCAATTGCCGGTGGTGGGATGCAGGAGGATATGGAAACCTTTGGGCAATTAATCAATGAGTACGGGGCGCATGAAAAAATAATATATCGTGGTCCATTGAAAGATGATGAATTGCGTGACCATTATCGTAACTCCAGTTTATTTCTACAAACATCACGCTGGGAAGGATTACCGCTTGTTCTAGTTGAGGCTATGAGTTTTGGGTTGCCAATTATCGCTATGAGACAGACAGGATCTGCAGAAGTATTAAATGAAGGTGAATTTGGGGTTTTGGTAGAGAACGGTGACATTGATGGTGCGGCCATAGCGATTCAACGGCTAATCAACACTCGTCAGCAACAACTTGATTTAGCAGAAAAGTCCTTAAATCGTGTTCGTGATTTTCAAATCGAACCCATTTTGAAGCAGTGGGAAACTTTATTTTAATTATCATACATATATTTGTTGACAAGTAACTTGACAACTATATAATATTAACTTAGAGGTTTAATTCATGAACAATTGCAGCCCTAGTCACAAAAAAACAGCATTCGATAAGTTACAATTTGGTATTGGCGATCTTGCGCGTATGACAGGCGTATCTACCCGACAACTGCGTTATTGGGAAAAACAAGGTTACGTTAAGGCACTGGATCGTAATGATGAGCAAGAATCCCGCTTGTATGGATTTCGTGCATTCTTAAAGGTGATGATTATTAAACAACACATTGATGATGGCGATACCTTACGTACAGCAGTGATCCATGCCGAGGAACACATTGACAGTGCAATGATTACAAAGCATATTATGAGACAAGCATTTCAGGGCCTAGAAGACTTTCAAGGCACTGTGGCTGTGAATATGGGTTACTTTGATGACGATGAGACACAATTGCTATACGTATTTTTAGAGGATGGTAAAGCCAAGTATCGCGTTGTCGATAGTAAAAAATGATTGTCAAACAGGCAATCATTTTTTATTATGTATATTCGCATTTCTGTGCTGGGCATCTGAACGAAAATAGAGAACTAGATATATGAAAAAGTGGCAGTACAATTTTATAATAACATCCCAGAATTCTGGTCAAACTGTTAAGGAACTGTTGATAAAATGGTACGTGCCACAAAGAATTCGCGGCGCTTTGCGAATAAAAAAACATTTTAGTGTGAATAATACTATTGTACCTACCAACTATGAATTACGAACAGGGGATCATTTGCAGCTTAATTTTGATGCAGATGACTTTCGTACCAGTGAATCAAATTATTTGCCCAACCATCAGAAGTCGGTAAATATCATTTTTGAAAATAAAGACTTGGTTGTTGTTGATAAACCTGCAGGTATGAAAATGCATCCGCATTCGCCAACGGAAACTGATACTTTGTTGAACTATTTAGCAGGTGAATTTATTCAGCGAAAGGTGAGTGATCAACCTTATATGGTTCACAGGATAGATCGAGCAACTTCAGGTTTAGTAATTGTAGCAAAGAACCCCGTCGTGGTACCAATTTTAGATAGAATGTTAGCGGATAAACAGATTACACGAACTTATGTGACGTGGGTTAGTGGTGTGGTGCAAGCTAATCATGGGACAATCACAACACCGATAGGAATCGACGCCAGAGATGATCGAAAACGTGCCGTTGATGGGAAAGAATCCCAAACAGCGGTGACACACTGGTGGCGAATGCATACGGTGTTTTACAGTTCATTACTACGGGTGCAATTAAGTACAGGACGCATGCATCAAATTCGCGTGCATTTAGCTAGTATAGGACACCCTATTGTTGGGGATGAGCTATACGGTGGTGTACATAATGGCCGTATGCTGCTACATTCAGCAACCATAAAAATATCGTTACCGTTTGATAAGGGAGTAAGAATGATTACAGGACCACTCCCAATTGATTTTCCAAGACAGCTACGATAAACAACATAAAAAGACGAACACTCATTCAAGCGTTCGTCTTTTTATCTGACATCATTATTTTACTAAGATGAAATTATGCTTGCTTAGTTTCTTTAACTTCTTTTGGTGTACTTGCAACTTCTTCTTTTTTGTTAAGGAAGTTAGCAGCAAATGCTGCCAATGCACCACCAAGTAAGTCAGCAACAAGGTAAACCCATACGTGAGTAAGTGCTTTCCCTTGAACAAAGATTGCAGGAGCTAAGGCACGTGCAGGGTTAAATGCACCACCAGTAATTGGCAATACAACAACAACTAACACGGCTAACCAGATACCAATGATAAATGGTGCAGGAACGTTATTTAACTTAGTAACAATTGCAATTACCAAAACGAACAAGAATGTTAATACAAGTTCAAACGCAAATGCATACCAACCTGAACCATCAGAGAAGTTTGTTTGTCCTAGACCAGCTAAGGTTACGAATTGTTTCACAGTCATTGATTGACCAGACAAAGCAGTAGTTACAGTTGATGATTTCAGGTAAGCTGTTACACCGCCATAAACAGCAGCGGAAGCAACAATAGCACCAAGTAATTGTGCAATCACATAGCCAATAAATGTTACCCATGGTAAACGCTTTTGAATAGCCATTGCCAATGAAACGGCAGGGTTAAAATGTCCACCTGAGATATGACCAAAGGCATAGATGGCAACAGCTAATGAAAGACCGAATGCCAAACCGACAGTGATGGCCGATTGTGTTGTAGCTGCTGAATAAACAACGCTACCAGTTCCAAAGAACACCAACATAAATGTTCCAAGGAATTCTGCGATATACTTACGCATGAAATTTCTCCTTATATGTATGTAAAATTACCAATACTTATCATTATACACTCTTAGATTAACTGGTTGTTAAATATTAAGGAAAGGTATAGCTAATATTTTAATAATAATGCATTGATAGCGACAATTATTGTTGATAGCGACATCACTACGGCTGCAACCATCGGGTTTAACATGAGACCGGCGAATGATAATATTCCTGCGGCCAATGGGATGGCAATGATGTTATAGCTGGCTCCCCACCATAGGTTTTGCACTTGCTTAGTATTGCTACGCTTAGCTAAATTAATAAAGTCAATAATTTTTGATAATTGGTCGGCTATCAATATAGCATCAGCGGAAGCATGTGCCACTTCCGTTCCAACACCGATGGCAATACTTAAATTAGCTTGAGCTAAGGCTGGGGCATCATTAATACCATCGCCAATCATCATTGTCATACCATGTTGTTGATACTTTGAAACCAACTTAATTTTGTCTTGAGGGGATACTTGTGAATGGATATCTGTTATTTTTAACTCGTCAGCAATCTGTTGAGCAGCCAATTCGTTGTCACCTGTGATCATAACAGGTGTAATTCCTTGATTCAATAAGTTGCGAATAAAGGCAGGGGCTGATTCTTTGAGATGGTCTCCTTGTGCTAGTGCAGCTATAACGCGTCCCTCTTCCAATAAGTAAGAAATTGAGCCTTCTGTTTGTAGTGGCGTAAAAGTAATATGATTTTGTTTGAGATATTTTGCCGATGCAAGTGTATATAATTGATCATCTATTTTACCACGTACACCATAACCGGCAATGTTTTCTACATGTGATGCTTGTATTTTTGGTGCGTGTTTTTCTTTTGCGTAGTTAACGATGGATTGCGCAAGTGGATGCGTGGATTGCTGGTCTAAGGCGCTCATAATTCCTAGTGCTTTACTTTGATCAAAATCATAGACACTAAAGCGTTGTACAGTAAATTTTCCAGTTGTTAATGTACCAGTTTTATCCATTAAAGCAAACTTTAAATGATTTGCTGCCACTAGTGCTTTACGATTTTTGATTAATATGCCTTCTTTTGCTGCGATCGCCTTTGTTCGATTGATGACCAAAGGTACTGCTAGACCCAAAGCGTGGGGGCAGGCAATGACTAATACAGTTGCGGCAATATTAATTGCAAAACCTAATCCACGTAATGGAGTCCAAATAAGTAGAGAACCAATAGCAAATAATAAAGCCACCCAAAACAGCCATGATGCGACTTTGTCTGCAAGTGTTTCAGCACGCGACTTCTTATCTTGAGAAGATAGTAAGGTTTCTTTTAGCTGGCCAATAAACGAATCATCCCCAACGGTAGTTAATTTGACATCGAGTGTGCCATTACCATTAATGCTACCACCTACCACTTTAGAACCCATTTTCTTTTCGACTAGTCGACTTTCACCAGTCATTAAAGATTCATCAACCTGGCTTACACCTTCAATTATAGTACCATCAGCAGGGAAAGATTCACCAGCCAACACACGAACAATCATGTCTGATTTTAGTGTGTTAATAGGCATATCCATCAACATATTATCATGTTTAACATGAGCAATGTTTGGTATTAGTTCGCTTAACTTGGCCGTTGCATTTCCGGCTTGCATGGTCACAGACATCTCAATTCGGTGACCTAGAAGCATAATAACATTTAGTGTTGCAAATTCCCAAAAGAAATCCATAACGTGAACATGAAGTAGTTGCGTTGATAGAACCGCGCAAATAGAATACCAAAAAGTAACATTCAGCCCGACAGTAATTAAGCTCATCATAGCGGGTTTTTTAGTACGAAATTCAGCGCGCGCACCATCCCAAAAAGGTTTGGAACCAATGAAGTAGAGGAGGGTAGATAATAGCGCAGATACCCAAGAACTGCCAGGGAAAGTAAAAGTAAATGGCAAGTTGATACCCATGAACGGGGTGATAATGATGATTGGAATCATTAAGAAAAAAGCCCACCAAAAACGGCGTTTCATGTCTGACATATCCATACTGTCCATGCCGGCATGAGAAGTGTGTTCATGACTGGACATGTCCATATGATCGTGGTGCTCATGTGATGTATCTTTATTTGTCATATTCATGTGGTCATGGTTCATAGTCATTTACAATCCTCACAGTTTTCGGGTAGACAGTTACAAGCAATGCTTTCTGGGGCATTTTTCATTTTTTGTTCTAGTAACGCTTGTAGTTTGGCAATGTCTGATTGAGATAAGGTCATGTCAGCAAGTACATCCACTAATGTGTGACCAATACACATGGCACACATATCGTCGATTGTGGCACGTAGTGTTTGGGTCATCGTTTCATTTTCACCTATAGTTGGTGTATATAAGCGGTTGCGTGTAGCACCATCTGTGCGTAACAATCCCTTTTTTAGTATTCGGTTGATTAGCGTTTTAACGGTTGATGGCTGCCAATCTTTCTGGTTGTGCATAATGTGAATGATTTGATTGGTGGTAGCTTCACCTAACGTCCATATCACACGCATTATTTCCCATTCACTTGTTGTTAGTAGGTTATTCATATTTTTAGTTTACAACTGTAAACTAAAAAACACAACTATTTTGAATACTTTATGAATAAAAAAGATTGACAAGACAAAGTGTACTGTGTATTATAGTACACGTAGTACAGATATCATGGGGAACAATGAAACACACAAAGGAACAGTTATTGATAGGAGAATTTATAAAAACCTATCAAAATTTAATAAGGAAGTGCACAGATGGCGCAAATTCAACGCAGTCAACCATTATATGAGCAGTTAATGTGGCGTATTAAAGCGCAAATTGCGTCTGGGGTATTGCATATTGGTAATAAATTACCATCAGTTCGAGAAATGGCTTTAATTGAGGGATTAAATCCAAATACAGTGGCAAAGGCTTATAAGGCTCTTGAAGCGCAAAATGTGATTGAAACGGTGACCGGTAAAGGTACTTTTGTTCGTGAAAACGAGGGCATTGTAGATGATAAATTATTAGCACAATTACGTTTAAAAATGACCGAAATTGTTATTGAAGCCAAACGTGCATCTATTGATGCCAAGCAGCTACATAGTTGGATTGAAGAATTATATGGAGAAATATCATGAGTTTAATTTTAGAAAATATTTCTAAAAAGATACACCATCATGCCATTCTAAAAAATGCAAGTTTTGAACTCAACGAGGGAGAAATTGTTGGACTAGTTGGCCGTAATGGTGCGGGGAAAACAACATTATTTAGAACAATATCTGGGGAGATGCAAGCTGATTTTGGTCGTATTGGTCTAGATAATAAAGATTATATGAAAACAATTGCAGTTCATGACCAACTATTTTATATTGATATGCCAGACAATTGGCTAGCATATTACACACCAAAGCGGATTAAATCAATTTTATCTGTCGCTTATACGAATTTTGATTCAGAATGGTATGATGAACGTTTGAATCAATTTGGACTAAACAATAATAAACGTATTCAAAATTATTCAAAAGGGATGAAAGCGTTGTTCACGATTATTGTCAGTTTCGCTAGCCGTGCTCAATATGTTTTATTAGATGAACCGCTTGATGGATTAGACGTATTAGTTCGAGATCAGGTAAAACAGTTAATTATTGATCGTGTGACAAAAAACAATACGACCGTTCTGATTGCGTCACATAATTTGGTTGAGCTTGATACTTTAGTTGATCGTATTCTATTGCTAAAAGATGGCACAATTGATCGCGCATTTGCGATTGAAAATAATAAAAACATTAAAAAGTATCAACTAGCTTACGATGGGGATGTGATGCCAGAGTTTCTAAGAAATAATGGGACAATCATTGCTCAGGTTGGTCATATTGTAACCATTGTGTTTGATAATTTTGATGAGGATATTGGTATTAAGTTAGCTGGATCTGATTTCAAGTTCATAGAAGAACTACCAATTAGCAGTGAAGACATATTCCGCGCGAGCTTTGCCAACGAAGTATACGCGTGGCAGCAAGAATTAGGGGGTGAACAATGAAACAAGCACTACGGCTATATGGCAGGATTAAATCAAATCAAATCATATTAATAGCAATCCTTGGTGTTCTAGTAACTTGTTTTATTGGGGGCGTGAATACATATTATGGGCGAGCAATAACAAACATAGGAAGTGATAGCGAGTTGGGAGGCCTACTTATGGGTATAATGCTCATAGCAGCAGGCGCCGCTACGTACGCAGATCAAACAAGACACTTAAACACATGGTTGAGTACGCAAAGTGCCTCTAGAAGGCAGTTTTTCATCAGTAAAGTGGTGTGGATGATTATTGCGCCAATTATACTGGGTGCTGCTATTGACTTATTCATGTCCATTACAATACGCTCTGATAATTTGCACAAGGTGGCGAGTAACAATTTAAACGACGCTGTGGAATTATTTTACGTGGCTAGTGTGGTGGCGTTGGTTAGTACAATTATTGGACCAATATGGCAAAAAATCGTAGGTAGCTTTTTTGTATTAGTTGTTTGCTCATCGCTATCTGTGAGTGTGAACACAATATCTATTGACTTTGGGATGAAAGAACTAGTTCAAAACGCTGAGTTTACAAAGTTAGTTACATTTATCGTAGCAATGCTCTTACTGGGTGCTAGTTACTATATTGTGGGCATTATCGGGATAGAAAGTGAACACGACGCAGTACGTGTACCGGCTTTGCGATGGCCAGTGGTTATATTTGTGTTTATATCAACACTGTTCTTGCCACTAAATGAGAGTCCACTGACAGCAAGCTCATTCGTATTGCCAGCAATTTTGAGCGTAATCACATTCATCTTCGTATTTAAACCAAAGCTATCTTGGCAAAAATAGTTGATTCAATAAAAGGGGAAAAACATGGCATTATTGGAAGTAAAAAACGTTAATAAAAAATATGGTAATAGAGCAGCAATGGATGACGTCAGTTTTAACGTTGAAGCTGGTCACATTGTTGGATTGATAGGTCCCAATGGCGCTGGTAAATCAACAACCATGCGTGCTATTACTGGTTTAATGAGTTACTCATCTGGAAAAATCACGTTTGATGGGCAACCTGTGACCTTTAATAATCATAGTGCGCTTGATAAAATTGGTAATTTGATTGAATATCCAGCCATTTATCCGAACTTAACCGCACTAGAACACTTGAAGTTGTATGCAATGGACACAAAAAATCCCGCTGATTTCAAAGAATTAATGCAAAAAACGCAAATTGACGGGGACAATTTTGGAAAACGCAAGGCGAAAAACTTTTCATTGGGTATGAAACAGCGCCTTGGTATTGCTATTGCGCTCATCCGAAATCCAAAATTAGTTATTTTGGATGAACCGATGAACGGACTTGACCCACAATCGGTTCACGACTTGCGTGAATTAATTCGCTCATTGGCGGAAGAAGGGGTGGCTTTCTTGATTTCAAGCCATCTATTGGATGAATTACAAAAACTAGTTGATGATGTTGTAATCATTAATCACGGTAAAATTATTCAAACGGCTACCATAGAAACGTTCTTTATTCATGACCAAGCACGTTGGACATTTGACACTAGTGATAATGAATCAGCTCTACAAATAGCACAAGATAAAAATTGGCAAGCTACAATCGATAACGGTCAGTTGCAAATTAGTGGGGCAGAAAATTTGCAGCAAGTGATTACAGCACTCAATGCAGCCAATATACAAATTCAATCACTTAATACGGTAACTGGCAATCTAGAAAAGTCACTACTTGATATGCTAGCGGCTGATAATCAGGGGGAATAACGCATGTTAACATTAATGAAGCAAGAATATTACAAAGCAATCAAGCAAAATAGATTATACATTTGGTTGATTTTAGGATTTATTTTTCCCATTGCTATCATCGGCATTTTTAAGTCAACAAGATCAGCTGGATCGATTATTAATCTTGGTGAGTCCTTAATTTATGTTGAAATGGCAGGAATCATTATTACTGCTTTGTCTATCTCTCAAGAGTTCGGTTTTGGTACAATTCGTCCATTGCTGTCACGTCGCTTTAGTCGAGGTGAAGTGTTCATCAGTAAGTTGTTATTAAACATTAGTGTTTACATTGGATTGTTCTTATCAGCTTTTATTGGTACTGTTTTGGCTACTGCTATATTTGCCCCTAAATATGATTTCTCACAAAAGTTAGGATATATAGGGAACAGTTGGCAGGGTATGATGATTTCGATGATGGATGTAGCACTTCAAATGATATTTGTGGCTGCATTAGTATTGATGGTTACGAACATGGTCAAGAGTTCAGGAGCTGCTATTGGACTTGGCGTAGTTATGATAGTTGCTACACCAATCATCTCTGTTATTTCGTTGAAATTAATTGATTTAGCACCAATATTGAAGTGGAATCCATTCAATATTTATTTAGGTATTGCTAGTCTTGGACAAGTTAAACCTAGTATAATGGCACAAATAATGGATATGTCACAAGGAGCAATGATATCAGCATACTTGATATATATTGTGTTGATGTATGGTATCGCTTATTTAATCTTTAGGAAACGCAGCGTTTAAAATTAGTAAATAATAAAAAACACGAACGTGATGTGAGTTCGTGTTTTTTATTTAAAAATCGGCTGAGGAAGCATCAGTATGGAATCCACCCACACCAGTGAGTGAGTCTAATGATGCAATTTCTGCTGATGTTAGAGCAAAGTCGAATACATCGGCATTGGCTTTAATGTATGTTTCATGTGTTGATTTTGGTAAAGGTAAAAATCCTTTATCCAAAGACCAACGAATTAATATTTGCGGTACCGATTTATTGTATTTTTCACTTAGATTAACGACTTGTGGTAAATCAACGAGCTTTCCTGTACCTAATGGGGAATAGGCTTCGTTAAGCATGCCATGATCTTTATCATAGGCAACTAATTCTTGTTGGTTATCAGAAGGATTTAAAAAGTTTTGATTAACCATGGGTGCTATAGTTTGTGTTTTGGCTAGTGCTTCTAGATGTTCAATTTGGAAATTCGAAACACCAATGGCTGTCGTTTTTCCTATTTTATATTCATCTTCCAAAGCACGCCAAGTATCTGCGTTTGCATCAATCCAGGCATCCTTTCCTTGTTTTTGCAAGGCAGCAGGATTTGGCCAATGGATTAAATATAAATCAACGTAATCTAAGCCAAGCTTGCTAAGAGATGTGTCAAGCGCTTGTATAGCTTTTTCATATGTGTGCGCATCATTCCAAAGTTTAGTCGTTACAAACAATTCATCACGTGGAATACCAGAATCTTTTATGGCACGACCGACAGAATCTTCATTACCATATACAGCCGCTGTATCGATGTGGCGATAACCTGCTTCTAGAGCCCAACGCACAGACTGATAAGCTTCTGTACCGTTTGCACTTTGCCAAGTTCCAAACCCAATTATAGGAATTTCGATGCCGTTGGTTAGCTTATATGTATCTATAAGGGACATGTGATTTACCTCCGTAAGTCTTTTATTATACGGTGTTGTCTTGATAGCACCAGTTACTCTCAGTATAACATGTCAGTCTCACTAATTGATTTTTAGTGCACGGAGAAAAATAATTATTTTAACACTGGTTTAATGTTAGTGCAGTACAGTGACTATATTGACAACAATACTTAAATTGTCAAATTAGCGAAGCCCCCTAAAAAAGATACACTCAATCTATTATTATTCTCTCAAATTATAATTCTCTTCTCTCCCCCGTATCTTTGGATGCGGGGGTTTCGTTTTGAGTGGTGAAAGAATCTAGCTGTTTTAAAGCAACTAAAAAGCACCAAAACCTTATCGATTTTGGTGCTTTTTTATACTGCTCCACTTGGATTCGAACCAAGGACCTGCGCATTAACAGTGCGTTATTCTACCACTGAACTATGGAGCAATTAGCTGAATTAATCAACTATTAAAGTATATCAACGTTGGCATATCTTGTCAACAGTTTATTGCGAAAGTGACTGCTTAATTTTTTGTAGTGCTGTTGTGAGCTGTGATTCTGATATTGTCAGTGGCGGTAACAAACGAAGCGTATTATGTCCGGCACCCAAGGTAACAATTTTTTCATCCAATAAGTCAGCAACAACTTGCTTTACAGGTATATTTAATTCAATACCGGCCATCATACCAAGTCCACGTACTTCAACAACGCTACTTAACTCTTTGAAGGCTGCCAATTCCTGCCAAAAAAGATTAATTTTTTCTGAAATACTAGGCAAGATTAAAGATAATTCGTCTAGCGTTGCACTAGCAGCACTCATAGCCAGTGGATTCCCACCAAATGTTGAACCATGTGCATTATATGAAAATGAACTGGCAAATTCGTTTTTAGCAAGCATTGCGCCTACAGGAACACCGTTAGCCAATGCTTTGGCATTCGTAAAAATATCCGGTTGAAAATGATAGTTTTCAAATGCAAATTTTTTTCCCGTGCGTCCCATGCCAGTCTGTACTTCATCAATCATGATTAAAGACCCATTATCATGAACTACTTGAATTAGTTCTGTAACAAAATCTTGACGCGCAGGAATGACACCTCCTTCGCCTTGAACAAGCTCAAGCATTACACCAGCAACGTCTTTATTAAGGATTTCTTTTAAACTGTTAATGTCATTAAATTCTGCATACTGGAACCCATCTAACATAGGTAATCCGTAATGAATACTATCTTGTCCAGTTGCTGACATAGCACCATAAGTACGACCATGAAAGGAGTTTTTGAAAGTAATGATTGTTTTCCGCTTAGTGACTAAACGGGCTAACTTAATTGCGGCTTCGTTAGCTTCCGCTCCTGAGTTAGCAAAATAAGTGGTATAATTTTCACCACCTAATTTTGCTGCCACAGTTTCTTGCAATTCATTTTCGTATAAATTAGGCAAGTGCCAGATTGCTTTAGCTTGAGCAATAAGTGCTGACTCAACAGCATCATTATTTGCGCCAACATTATAGACACCAATGCCACTGGATAGGTCTGTGTACTCATTGTTCTTACCGTCCGTCCAGGTGGCATTTTTAGTTTTCTTAAATGTTAGTGGGGCACGTTGATAGTTTGGAAATAGCGTCATGTGATATACCTCAAATTGTGACAATAGTACCGGGATGGGTGACTGTATTTGTAATATGAACAGCGTGCACGCCATGACGTGCTGCAAATAAGGCACTATTTACTTTTGGAATCATGCCACCGGTAATCATCTGTGTTTTTTGTAATTCTTCCATCGTTTTGGAAGTTAGATTTTGTAAAATATTTCCCTTAATTTTCACACCAGAAACATCTGTTAATAGATATAACTCATCAGCCTTTAGATATTTAGCCAGTGCTGTCGCTGCGTGATCCGCATTAACATTTAACCACTGACCATTATTGGTAATTGCCATCGGAGCAATAATAGGAACGAGATTTTTTTCCCAAAGGTTATGAATTAATTTAGTATTCACTTGGTGAATGTTACCAACATATCCGAATGTGTCTTGATCAATGGTGTGACCAGTTAACAGTTGATCACTTGCAGCATTTAATCCAATTACAGATAGACCATTGACACGGCAAGCTTCAAGTAGCGCAGGTTGTACCTGACCCAGGAGTGCCATTTTTGTAATGTTGATACCATTTTGTGTAGTAAAACGAATACCGTTTATCTTTTGAACAGGTTCATTAAGTTGTGACATTAAGGCAGAAATAGTGTCACCACCGCCATGAACAATCGCAATTTTATAATGTTGTTTTTGCCAAAATTTGATAGTATCAAAAAAGGCAGGTGTGAGTTGAGTGGCGGCATTGCCACCAATTTTGATGACTATTTTTTTCATTAGACTTTATCTCCCATAAAACGAACAAGATGAGAATGAATTCTCACGTTGTATAAAGTGCATTAATTTTTACATATTCGTATGTTAAATCTGAACCCCAAGCACAACCGGATTCAGTACCAGCATGTAAATCAACATCAATGTGAATGTCATGCTCCTCAAGTTTTTCTGCCATGGCATCGGTATCAAAAACAGCAGGGGTACCATTTACTAATACAGCGATTTGATTAATGCTAATATCAATAAGATTTGGGTTAAGATCGACATTGCTGGCTCCAATAGCAGCGATAATGCGGCCCCAATTAGGATCTTTACCAAAAATAGCCGTTTTTACTAATGATGAGCCGACAATTTTTTTAGCAACCATTCGCGCATCAAGAGCACTTTGCGCGTGATTTACAGCAACAGCAATTAATTTAGTCGCGCCTTCACCATCATTAGCAATAGCAATCGAAAGTGCCGTGGTTACCGTGTGTAACATGTTTTTGAATTGTTCATATTCAGCTGTATGATCCTCAATCATTTTATGACCAGCCAACCCGTTTGCCATTACTAAGACAGTATCATTAGTTGATGTGTCACCATCGATTGTAATTTGATTAAAACTTGTCTCAACATCTTCTGAAAGCGCTTGCTGTAAAAGTTTGGCATCAATGTTAATATCGGTCGTTATAAATCCAAGCATGGTAGCCATATTCGGATGCAACATGCCTGAACCTTTTGCTACACCACTCATTGTGACAATTTTGCCCTGAATAGTGGATTGAATGGTAATTGACTTTTCCTTAGTATCAGTAGTCATAATAGCGTGCGCAAATCCGTTTGTGTCACCATCAATCTTTAACTGTTTGATGCCGTTGATAATTTGATCGATTGGCAGTACTTTACCAATAATACCGGTAGAAGCGACACCAACCAGGCTGGTATCGATATTTAGTTGTTGTGCAGTAAACTCTTGCATAGATTCTGCGTGTGCCATACCAATGCTACCAGTGACAGCATTAGCATTTCCAGAATTAACAATAATGGCTTGCAATTGACCATTTTGAATCGTTTTTTTATCCAGTTGAACTGGAGCGGCCTGCACTTGATTCGTGGTAAAAACGCCGGCCACGCTAGCTATCACGTCACTGTAAATCCAACCAAGATCTTTTGATTTGTGCTTGAGGCCAACGTGTTGACCATCCGCGTGAAATCCTATAGGAGCAGCAATGTCAGCTGTTGATACTGTTGTAATTTGATTTAATAATTCTGTCATAAGGACTTTCCTAAGTATATTTTTAGACGTTAGTATAATGAATATTATGCGTATTGAGCAATCAAATGAAGTCCTGTGCTTTCCTCTAGATCAAACAAATGATTCATGTTTTGGATAGCTTGTCCAGCAGCCCCCTTAATCATATTGTCAAGAACACTAACAATGGTGAGGTATTTGGTATCAGGATTGTAAGTTAGGCCAATATCAGTAAAGTTAGTACCGATAACCTGTTTGATGCTTGGTAATTGATCTTTAGGCATGACACGGACAAATTGCTTATTTGCATACGTTGCGGTGTATAATTCTTGAATTTTTTCGGCCTGACTGTCGTCGTTTATCTTGACATAAGCACTGATAAAAATGCCGCGATTAATTGGTAGTAGGGATGTGGTGAATTGAATATGAGCAATATCGGGTTGCCATTGTTGCAGTTGCTGGGTAATTTCAGGAATGTGTTGATGATGGTTGGCCTTATACATGCTGAAGTTTTCATTAACGTTAACAAAATGACTCGCTAACGTTAGGGATTTGCCAGCACCAGATAATCCGCTTTTAGCATCAATGATGATGTTATCTTTATCAAGCAGCTGTTTTTGTGCAAGAGGGGCAAGAGCAAGAAGTGTGGACGTTGCATAACAACCAGGATTAGCAATGTAGGTTGTTTTATTGTCATAAAAATCAGCTAAACTATAGTGTGCCTGTTGAATGATTTCATCAGAGGCTGGTTCTTTTTTATACCATTTTTTATAAATATCAGCGGGAAGACGGAAATCACCAGACAAATCAATGACGGGGAATTTAGCTTGAATAAAGTCCTGGGCTAAATTTTTGGAAACACCGCTGGATGTTGCAAAAAATACAAGATCCGCTTCCTGCATAATATGCATTGGATCGAATGCTGTGAGCGTTAAATTATACATTGATTTTAGATGCGGAAACTGTTCGCTAATGTCAGCATTTTCTGTTTGAGTATTATGTATGGACACAACCTTGGCATTAGGGTGATTGTAAAGCAGTCGCAATAATTCAAGACCGCCGTATCCTGTAATGCCAACGATAGCAATTTTTATAATTTTGTCTGTCATGGTGTGCCCTCCTTGTGTTTGATGTTTTAAATATTAAACCAATAAGCATTTAAATACAATAAATATGCAAAACAAAATTGGATATTTTAAATTTAATGCATAAAAAAACACTTCATACGAAGTGTTAAGCTCGTGCAGGTAATTCAAGAATTGCTATATCAAGTACGTGTTCCATACTTTTGGAACGTAATTCATTGAGGAAAAATCCGTCCTGCAGGTCCAATTTAGTGTCTAAGGCGAATACAGTTAGTGTGTAGTTATGAGCCTTATCAGGAGGCATTGGGCCAATATAAGATTGATTTAGGCTAGCATTAGCTGGATGTCCTAACTTTTGCACATCATGCCAAGTTGAATTTGTACCAAATGTACCGCGTTTGGTAGCACGAAGATTTTCAGGAATATTAGTTACAGGGAGGTTTGCCGCTAACCAGTGAATCCAGGGGAATCCGCATACAGGAACGGCATCATAGTCGATTAAACTGACAGACAATGATTGGGTGCCAGCCGGCGTGTTGGATATTTCGACTGGGAAATTAGTGGTTGGCATATCGTTGGTACGATAATCAACAGGTGCATATTTTGCATATTTATCTGGTATAAAACCGTTATCAAGTGTGACATCTATCTTCATGATCATTCTCCTATTAAGTTTTTCTTGGCCTGTGCCAAACGTGTGCGAACAGCGATGGGCATTTCAGAATTATATTTACGAATGGATGAAATGGCATCAATAACAATCTTTGTGCGGGTATCTACGTCTTGTATGCCAGCAGTTTTTGAGCGTATTTCGTTTTCGAATCGTTCAATAAAATCAAGCTGGAGTTGTGTTTTATCAGCACGGAGGGTCTCGGCTGCGGCAACTTCACCGTTAGACTCAAGGTCAGTTATAGCTATATTATACCCCTCAAAAAAGTCAGATGCATTGGTCGTGTTTTCCCAAGTAATCGCCTCATTTGCTGCTTCAATATTTTTTTCTGTCGTTTTTTTCTTTTTGAAAATGTTAAAGAAAGACATAATTCGTAATCCTTTCAAGTATAAATATATAATAATTTTTCATGTTCGTTTAATGGCGAACAAACGTTTTATCTGATACAATAAAAATAGTTTTTGAATCGGGGAAAATTATGGCAGCACATAAAACGGTATTTAATGACAAACAACGTATTTTGCGTCTTTATTCAGCATTGATAAGTCATCGAGCGCTCTCAATTGAAGAAATCGAAGATATGTTTTTTATTGGTCGAAAAACTGTACAACGAGATATCTCTGAAATTCGCACGTTTTTGCATGATTTACAAATTGGTGAACCAATAAAATCTGAAATCATTTTTGACCGCCACTCTAAAAAATATCGACTAACAGAAATGGATAACTTGTTTCGAGTTTTTGACAAAATCAATAAAATTGATGAAGAAGAATAACCTTTTGATTTATTTATTGTTCGTTAATTGGTCAAAATCATCGACCATATCTTTTGGTCCGACAACGGAAACAATATCTTTTTCGTGGAGTTTGTAGGTTGAGTCAGGGGCGACAATAACATCACCGTCATGACGAACAGCTATAACATTTAGCCCGAATTTTTTTCGAATGTTCAGGTTGCTAATGGATCGACCGTAAAATGCAGGATTAACAATTTGAACTTCGGCCATGGAATAGTCATCAGATAGCTCAATAAAATTCAACATGTTAGGCGCAAGAAGTTTGCGTGCTACTCGTTCGCCCATCTCGCGTTCGGGTTGCACAACAACATCGGCGCCTATTTTTGTTAAAACACGTAAATGTGTTCGATTTTCAGCTTTAGCAATCACGTTTTTGGCACCTAAATCTTTGGCATTAATAGTTGCCAAAATGCTAGCCTGCATATTATGGCCAATAGCAATCACGATATGATCAAAGCTAGCAATATCTAGCTTACGTAAAACCTCATCTTCCTGTGCATCAGCAATGACGACCTGTGTTGCGACGTCACGATAATCATTGACGTGTTCTTCATTAATATCAATTCCTAATACATCTTGACCGTTAGCAACCAATGTTTCCAAAAGAGCACCACCAAAGCGGCCCAGCCCTATAATTGCATAAGTTTGCCTCATAATATTTACTCCTAATTATTGCTTATGTTATCCAATGATAACGGATTCTTCTGGGTAACGGAAAGGTGCCTTATCATCATGTACATTCAAAATTGAAAACATAACAGTGTAGATACCAACACGTCCGATAAACATAGCCAACATGATAATAATCTGACCAAATGTTGTTAAGTGTGGTGTTAGTCCCAGTGTTAATCCGGTCGTAGCGAATGCACTAACAACTTCAAAAATCACATACTCTAGACCAAAGTGTTCAGCGTGGGTTTGAGTAAGCATTAATAGGAAAGAAAGAATACCCAAAAACACTAATGATACGAATACTAGTAACAATGCTCGAACAATATTTTCATGTGATAAGCGACGATGTGAAAAAACAACGTCTTTCTTACCGCGTAAAGCGGCATGTGTTTGTAAAATTAATACACCTAAGGTGGTTGTTTTGATACCACCAGCAGTTGATCCGGGTGTACCACCGATATACATTAACATCATTGTTAATAGTACAGTTGCTGAACTCATTGAATCAAAACTGAATTGCGCAAAACCAGCAGTTCGGTATGAAATAGACATAAATAGTGTATCAAACACTCGATTAATGGGTAGAACACTTTGAGCAGAATTAATATTTCGTTCAGTTAATTCGAATAGTAGCCAGCCACCAACAATCAATACACCGGTCATAACAAGTGCTAGCTTGGAATGCAGTGTAAGATGATGAGTTGCTCGATACAATAGCAAATCACGCCATACAAGAAACCCAAGTGATCCAGCAATAATAAGTGCAGCGATAATTAAAAGAATCCACGGTTCATTATTATATGCTGCAGTTCCTTGTGGCAAAATTGAAAATCCTGAATTACCAAACGCTGAAATGGCATGAAAAACTGCATAAAATACACCGCGTTTCCAACCAAAATCATTTATAAAAAAGGGAGCCAGTAATACAGCGCCAATAGTCTGAATAATGACTGATAATTTGATGACATATCCAAAAACAACACGTGTATCGTAAAGGCTTTCTAAGTTGTAAACCTCCTGAACCATCATTTTACTTTTTAAGTCCATTTGTTTCCTGGTGGCGGTAAATAGCAACACAGAGAATGACATGAAACCGAGTGCACCAATTTCAATTAGAATCATAATAACAATCTGGCCGAAAGTCGTCCAATGTTGTGCAGTGTCAACTACGGTAAGGCCGGTTACTGATGCAGCCGAAGTGGCTGTGAATAATCCATCCATAAAAGTATGACCAACATTACCATGATAACTAAAGGGTAGCATCAATAACAATGCACCAATTGTGATGACTGTTAAAAAGCCCAACGACAGACGTTGTGGCATTGATATACGTGACCAAAAATTATGACGCCGTGATTGGTCATGGAATTTTTGCATTTCAGCTGCAGTTGGTAAATCGATTTTTCTAGACATATTTCGTTTGTTGTATTCCTCTTAAAGATAAAATGTTATTTTACAACATATTGCCTTTGTTTAATTATACACTGTGTGTTATAAAATCGGTTAATTTTGGTGAGCAGTAAGTACTAAAATTTCTGTTTACAATTAACTTAACTAATGTTAAGATAAAATGTTCGAAAAATTATGATAAAATCGTTAGATTTTTATAAATATAATACCAGTTTATTGCTCTTTAGGATTGGTGTTTATTTAAAAGGGGACCTTATCGTTTATGATGAAATACACAGATAGAAGAGTTGGAATAAATAGTATTAAAGTACGTCTTGCTATTTATTTAACCTATATTGTTCAAGGATTTGCTCTGATTATTTTGGCTCAAACCGTACAACAATTAAGTGGACTATGGCATGCTTCAATAGCAGGGACAACAGCTGTTGTTTCAGCTATTGGTATTGGAAAGTTGATTGCTTATCCAATTTTAGGTGAATTATCTGATCATGTGGATAGAAAAAAATTACTAATCCTTGCAATGCTCATGTACCTTATATTTTTTACTATTTTACCATTGACAACCACGTTATTCTTGGCTGTCATTGTAACAACACTGGCAGGTTTAGCTAATGCAGCATTAGATTCTGTAGCTTATCCGTCGTTGTTAGAGATGAATCATGGTAAATCGAGTGGCAATGTACTTATTAAAGCTATGATTTCATTGGGAGAAGGAATATTGCCAATTATTTTAGTGGCCTTAATTGATCGTCATATTTGGTTTGGCTGGTTATTTTGGGTAGCTGCTGGAATTCTAATAATTAATTTATTAATTATGACGTCAATTAATCCTGAGAGTTTTTATCCAATTAAAACACGTAAAAGTATAGTTGACACCAAAAGTGAAGGTACGTGGAATTGGAATATCACTAAAATATTATTTATGGTTTATGGTTTCAGTGCCATGTGGGTGATGATTCATTTTACGCAATGGGTTACGCGTTATTTTCATGTTGTTCAATCTTTTTCCACCGTTAGTTCGCATGTTTTAATGTCTTTTTACAGTATTGGATCACTAATTGGTGTTGGAACGCTGTTTTTGCTAACAAATCGCGGTTGGTTTAATGAAAAAATATTGTTAATAATGACGGCATTAGGCACAATATTTGGATTAATTATTGTTGTCCTAAGTCGTGAGCCTGTCAGTGCTAGCATTGGGTGCTTTATTTTTGGATTTTCAGCCGCAGGAGGAACACTACAATTAGGATTAAGCCAATTGATTGCATCTGACCCAAACTTTGCTGGGCGTTTGACAGGGCTTTACTTTTTCTTTGGTAGTATAGCATTTTTTATCATGCCAATAGTAACAGGTATATTTGCCGCACAACATCTTCAGGGTATTATGTTAAGTTTGTTGGTTGTCGCTGGTTTGAATTTATTCATTGTTGTCTTTAATTTTTATTATTCGCGGCGACGTTTGAGTTAGTTCAGAGTTAAGTGTAAGATTGGTTGTATTATTTGTTGTTTTATAATTTTATTAATGGAGGGTTTTAAATTATGACAAACACAGTTGTGATAACTGGTGCATCTTCAGGTATGGGGCTTAGTGCGACTAAATTATTTTTAAAAAATGGTTGGAATGTAGTAATGGCTGATTATGATGAAACTTCTGGCAAAAAGGTTGAATCAGAGTTGGTCCAAAAGTATTCTGCAGACCGAGTTTTTTTTCATAAGACAGATGTTTCTAGTTCAGAATCGGTTATTGATTTAAAGAATGCAACTTTCAAAAAGTTTCATTCAGTGCAAAGCATTATTAATAATGCAGGTATATTTGTTAAAGGCGCCGTGCATGAAGTAGAGGAACGAGATTGGGATCGCATTATGAATGTTGATGTTAAGTCAATTTATCTCATGACCCGCGAGTTTGTTCCATCGATGATAGAACAGCGTCAAGGAACAATTGTTAATACAGCTTCCATTTCTGGATTAATGGGCGATTACAACATGGCTTCATATAACGCTGCTAAAGGAGCAGTGGTCAACTTGGTCCGATCAATGGCACTTGATTATGGGAAATATAATATTCGAGTGAACAATGTTAACCCAGGACCAACAAATACACCAATGTTCCAAAAAAATCCTGCAGAAGTCATTAAAAAATTTGAGGATGCAAGCCCTCTTCACAAATTAACGGAGCCAGAAGATGTGGCCAGAGTAATATACTTCTTGGCATCATCTGAATCTGAATCAATTACTGGAGAAAACATTCCTGTATCGGGTGGGTTTGAAATTTATAGTGGACAACCAGTTCAATAATTTTTGTTCAATAAAAAAGCTAAGCAACTAGATGAATAGTTCTTAGCTTTTTTAGTCTGACCATAATGACATTGAGTTATGTGCTAGATATTTTTTCATGCGAGATTGAAATTTTTCTAATGGCTCGGTGGTTTCTTGACTCATCCAAACTGAAATAAAAGTAGTAAGCATTTCAATTAGATATTTAATAGATAAACCTTCAGCATTTAAAGTGGGATTGTATTCTATAATCAAAGACATGTACTTTGATTTAATGAATTGTGTCCAAATGCCACTAATATAAGGTCGAGTGTACAAAATATGTAACTCCTCTTTTTTGCCATACAGCATTGGTGCCATGTCATTGATAAACACTGATATAACATCCGAATTGGTTGATAAACTATGCTCAACTCTTATCTTAATGTTTTGATCTACTTTATTAATGATTGCATAAAATAAATCGTCGTATGATGGAAAATAATATTTAATACGTTGCTTTGGTACACCAGACATAAGTTGTAACTTTTCAAAACTAGGTGCCTCATCCCAGCTATCTAACATACTTTTTAAAAAGGTTGATAAGATCAAATCTTCCTCACTGTTTTCATTTGTAGTAGTAGGCTGAGTAATAAAAAAGTCCAAAGGCAAGTCAAATTTTTCAATAATCGTTAGCATCATTTCTGTGGTTGGATGACCTTTACGTCGCTCCCAATTGGAGACAGATTGAAAAGAAATATACAGTTTTTCAGCAAATTGTTGTTGCGTTAATCCGCGATTTTTACGGAGATTCTTAATTTTATCGCCAATATCCATTAGTTTCTCCAAGTGGTAAATTATTTATTTCTATCATATAACAAAAGGGAGAGTAATCATATATATTTTAAAAAAAGAATACAAAAAATGAAAATTTTACATAATGCTATTTTCATAAATATTTTGGTACAATAACTTTATTTTGTTTTGAAAAAAGTATACATTCTCAATGTTATTAGTCACCTTTAGGAGGGATATTACTATATAAGACGTGAATCACCTTAATTTACTCTAATCAATAGGTAAAATGATTGCAACATACGTGTTTAGAGAACATGGTATAATATTATTTAAGGAAAATTCCGCGAACAGTTTTTGTCCGCGGAATTTTTACAACCTATATAGAAAGAAGCAGAGAGTATATGACCGAATCAACACCAGTCATTGAAATGCGACATATTATCAAAAAATTTGGTGATTTTGCGGCCAATGATGACATTAACCTACAAGTCCAACAAGGTGAAATTCACGCGTTACTTGGTGAAAACGGTGCAGGGAAATCAACATTAATGAATATTTTGACAGGATTATTACAGCCTACTAGTGGCGAAATCTTGATTAATGGGGAGAAAGTATCAGTTGATTCACCCTCAAAATCCGATGCTTTAGGCATTGGAATGGTGCATCAACATTTTATGTTAATTGATGCTTTTACTGTAACAGAAAATATTATTCTCGGTTCAGAAGTGACAAAAGGATTGTCCTTAGACACTAAAACTGCTGCTAAGAAAATACAAGCCTTGTCAGATCAATATGGTTTATCAGTTGATCCAATGGCTAAGATTTCTGATATATCAGTTGGTCAACAACAGCGTGTCGAAATATTAAAGACCCTTTATCGTGGCGCTGATATTTTGATTTTTGATGAACCAACAGCAGTTTTAACACCACAAGAAATTGATGAGCTAATTGCCATTATGCATAATTTAGCACAAGAGGGTAAATCAATTATCTTGATTACGCATAAACTTGACGAAATACGAGCTGCTGCTGATACGGTGACAGTCATTCGTTCAGGTAAATCAATTGATACTTTCCCAGTTGCTGGTGTATCTTCTCAAGAACTAGCTGATTTAATGGTTGGCCGTGAAGTCAGCTTTAAAACGGAAAAAGAGATAGCTCAAACCGGTGAAGTTGTATTATCTATTGATAACCTAGAAGTTCAGGATGCGCGCCATGTTGCTGCTGTTAAAAACTTTTCGCTTGATGTGAGAGCAGGTGAAATTGTTGGTTTAGCTGGTATCGATGGGAACGGGCAAACAGAATTAATCCAAGGAATTACTGGATTAACAAAGGTACAAGCAGGACATGTTAAGCTAAAAGGAGAGGATATTACCAATAAAAAGCCGCGTCATATTACTGAAGCGGGTGTTGGTCATATTCCTGAAGATAGATTGCGTTTTGGTATGGAAGTTGAAATGACGTTGTCTGAAAACTTGTCATTACAAACGTACTATAAACAACCCATTTCAAAAGCGGGTGTCTTGCAACCTGCTGAAATGGATAAATTAGCTGATAAATTAGTTCAGGAATTTGATGTGCGAGCTGCCAATATTCATGTGACCGCGGGTTCAATGTCGGGTGGAAACCAACAAAAAGCTGTAGTTGCACGCGAATTAAATCGTGATAATGATCTCGTGATTGCTGCTCAGCCAACCCGTGGGTTGGATGTTGGAGCGGTTGAATATATCCATCAACGTTTAATCGCACAACGTACAGCTGGTAAGGCCGTATTGGTTGTTAGTTTTGAGTTAGATGAAATTCTTAACTTATCAGACCGTATCGCTGTTATTAATGACGGTAAAATTGTCGGAATAGTTGATGCTCAAGATACAAATAAGCAAGAGCTTGGGTTATTGATGACAGGTATGAGTTTAACAGAAGCTCGTGCGGCATTGAAAGAAGAGGTGAAATCCTAATGATTGCACAAAAGAATAACCTTTCTGTGGCAATGTTTTCTGTTTTATTCGGTTTAATTGTCGGCGCAGTGATTATGTTAGTATTCGGCTATAACCCAATTTCTGGTTATGTTGCGCTGCTTGGTTCGGCATTTGGTTCAATGCAGGACATTGGTGGTGTATTGACGCAAATGACGCCTTTGATTTTGACAGCATTAGGCTTTGCAGTCGCTTCGGCTGCCGGATTCTTCAATATTGGTTTGTCAGGTCAAGCTTTAGCCGGATGGGTTGGGGCAGTTTGGTATGCTTTGAGTTTCCCTGATATGTCAGCTATCATCATGATACCAAGCGCGTTAATCATTGGAGCTGGGCTGGGCGCAATTGCTGGGTTCATTCCTGGTTGGCTACGCGCACAGTTTGGTGCTAGTGAAGTGATTGTGACGATTATGATGAATTATATTTTCCTCTTTTTGGGAAATGATATCTTGCAAAATACGATGTCTAAAAATATTAAGGAGTCTGCAGAAACAACCAAACAAGTTGGTGCCAATGCATCTCTCCAGATGAAATGGTTGACTGACTTAACGCAAGGTTCAAGCATTTCAGCGGGAATATTTATTGCTTTAGCAATGATTATTGTTGTTTGGTTTGTTATGAAGAAAACAACGCTTGGTTTTGAAATTCGTGCTGTTGGTTTAAACCCTGATGCGGCTAGATATGCTGGTATGTCAGCAAAGCGCAATGCTACAATAGCTATGGCAATATCTGGAGGTTTGGCAGGTTTAGCGGGAACCATTGAGGGACTTGGTAATTATCTGAACTTCTTTACGCAAAATGGTTCACCATCAATTGGATTTGATGGTATGGCTGTTGCTTTGCTTGGTGGTGGTTCTTACCTCGGTATTCTTGGCGCTGCCGCAATATTTTCTGTATTGAAAATTGGTGGATTAGGAATGCCAATGTCTTCTGGTGTGCCATTTGAGTTGGTAGATATCGTTACAGCCTCAATTATTTTCTTTGTGGGTGTTCGCTATTTAATTCTATTAATTCAAAAACGAATTAAGGCTATGGACGAAAAAGCGGCATTAGAGGCAGCCGATAAAAAAGCGGCAAAAGCAAATCATCAGAAAGGCGGTGAATAAAATGTCACTCATGGCGATGTTATCACTTGTTATATCTAGTACATTAGTTTATTCAGCACCGCTGATATTTACTTCAATTGGAGGAACTTTTTCCGAACGTTCAGGTGTCGTTAACGTCGGGTTGGAAGGAATTATGGGAATGGGCGCTTTTGCAGCGGTCGTCTTTAACTTAACATTTGCTGGACAACTTGGTGCTGCCACACCCTGGTTAGGCCTGCTAGCTGGTGCCATCGTTGGGGTTGTTTTTTCACTAATTCATGCTGTTGCTACAGTAACGTTGCGTGCGGATCATATCATTTCTGGAACTGTTATTAATTTGATGGCGCCAGCTTTAGGTGTTTTCCTTATCAAAGTCTTGTATGGTAAAGGTCAAACGGAATCCATTGGGCAGGACTTTGGTTATGCCACGGTTCCCGGATTATCAAAAATTCCAGTATTAGGGCAATTATTCTTTGAAAAAACATCTGGACCAGCTTGGTTAGCAATTCTTGTTGCTGGAATATCATGGTATATTATATTTAAAACAAAGTTTGGTTTACGTCTGCGCTCGGTTGGTGAGAATCCACAAGCTGCCGATACACTTGGCTTAAATGTTGCACGTTTGCGTTATTCTGGTGTGATGATTTCTGGATTGCTTGGTGGCATTGGTGGTGCAGTTGTAGCACAGTCAATTTCATTAAACTATTCAGCTAGTACAATTGTTGGACAAGGCTTTATGGCGATGGCCGCAATGATTTTTGGTCGTTGGAATCCGTTAGGTGCTTTGGGGGCTTCATTGTTCTTTGGTTTGTCACAATCACTTGCTGTGATTGGTGCACAATTACCAGGATTGAAAAATGTGCCTTCAATTTGGTTGCAAATAGCACCATACGTACTTACAATTATTGTGCTTGTGTTCTTCTTTGGTAAAACACGTCCGCCTAAGGCTGATGGTGTTAACTATATTAAAGCAGCCTAAATAACATAAAAAAAGCGAATCTTTTGATTCGCTTTTTTTATTTATAAGTAAGCTGCTGTTTTCTCAGCAATTGCATTAGCTGATGTTTGTAGTAGCACCTTTTCGTCATCGGTAAGTTGTAGATCAAATTCAGCAGTTACACCATCACGGCCAATAATGGCTGGCGTAGAAATATATCCTTCAAAACGCTCATCATAGTGAGAAACGATGGCTTCTCTGCGTGCATTGGATAGAACTAAGTTTGCAAGAGAAACAGCAGCATGAGCAATGGCAAAATTCGTATATTTTTTACCGGCAAAAACGGTAAAGCCGCCAACACGTGCAGCCTCTGCAACTTTATCTAGATTAATATCGTATAGCTTAACCAATTCATCCGCATTTTTTCCTAATGCCTTAACGGTAGACCAAGCGGCAAACTGTGAATCGCCGTGTTCTCCAAGCATATAACCACTAATTCCGCGAGGATCAATTGCTAATGTATCACCTAATGCACGTTTTAAGCGTGCAGTATCTAGGTAAGTTCCAGTGCCAAAAACTTGATTCGCTGGGAGGCCAGTTGCTTTTTGATAGATACCAGTAATAACGTCAACAGGATTTGAGATAACAATGAGCACACCATTGAAGCCAGCTTGCTTTAAGTCAGATCCAACCTGTTGTACCTCTGGGGTATTAGCTTTTAGTTCTGTAAAACGATCGCCACCAGGCTTAATCAGTTCGATGTGTCCTAAAGCAGAAATAACAACTTCAGCGTCTGCTAAGTCTTTTGCTGTTCCAGCGTGTACTTCAACATGATGATCTAATAGACTGGCAGCATCACGAAAATCGAGCCCTTCAGATGCAAGTTTTTCTGGATTTTTATCCACTAAAACAATTTCATCTGCTAATCCTTGCGCAATAATGATGTGGGCTACCGTTACACCAACATGTCCAATGCCAACAACACCTATTTTTCTCATGTGAGTACCTCGTTAATATATTATGTGTTATAAATTAGATTATACACATAATTAGTGTAAATGAAAACAGCAGTGGGACTGTCTCAGTGTCACTGCTGTTTTGGTAAGTTAAAAATTAACTGACAAAGTATTTTAAAATTTGCGTCTCATCAAGGGCTTTTTTTTCGTCATCGCGCACATCAAGTACAATATTACCGGCATTTAAAATAATCAACCTATTGCCATATTTCAGCGCATCGGCTAAATTGTGTGTAATCATTAAGGCAGTCAGATTATTTGCAGTAACTTGCTCATTTGTTGCAAACATCAGCTGCTCAGATGTTTTGGGATCAAGTGCGGCGGTATGTTCATCTAACAAAAGTAGTTCTGGTTTAACACGTGTAGCCATTAGAAAACTTAGTGCTTGACGCTGACCACCGGACAGATCACCGGTTGCTGTATTAAGACGACGGTCTAAATTATTGCCCATGACCTTGGTTAATTCAGCATATTCAGTCAATTTTTTTTGTGTTAATCCACGACTTCGTAACGTACGCTTGCTGCCTCGCTTTTCGGCAAGAAGTAGATTTTCAGCGACCGTCATTCTAGGCGCAGTACCCATCTTAGGATCTTGAAAGACACGAGCAATGTAATTTGTGCGCTTAACGGCAGTTTCATGAGCAATATTATTACCGTTATGCAAAATTTCACCAGATGCTACTGATAGGTTACCTGCAATAGTGTTAAATAGTGTTGACTTACCAGCACCGTTAGTGCCCAAAACGGTGATGAAATCTCCATCGTAAATATCGAAATTAATTGACTTTAGTATTTGAATACTATCCCCAACTGTGACAATGACGTCTTTAAGAGAGAAAACTGGTTTAGTCATGTGGCGTAACACCTTTCTTAATTATTTTATCGAGATTCAGCGCATGGCGTAGTTGCGGTAAAATCATAGCAACAGCTAAGACGAGAGCTGAAATAAGGTTGATGTCGTTAGTAGAAAAACCAAGTCGAAGGACAGCTAATAGGACTAAACGGTATAGAATAGAACCGACAATAACAGCGACTAAACGCTCATTTAGTGTTAATTCACCGAAAACAACTTCGCCGATTATAATTGAAGCTAAAGCAATAACAATAATGCCAATACCCATGTTGATGTCAGCATAACCATTATTTTGTGCGATAACAGCGCCTCCAAAAGCGATAAGACCATTGGACAACATTAGTCCCATGATTGTCATGCGGTCCGTTTGAATTCCAATTGATTGAGCCATGTTAGGATTGTCACCGGTAGCAATAAAGGCTTGTCCTAATTCGGTTTGCAAGAAAAAGATTAATCCTGCTGTGATTACAGCAATAATAACCAAGCCTAAGAAAACAGAGTCAAAATATTTTGGTAAGTGTTGCAATATTTTGATAGAGAAAATTGACTTTTGATTTAGCAATGAGATATTTGCTGAACCCATAATACGGAGATTAATAGATAATGTTGCCGTCATGACTAAGATACCAGATAAGAGGATAGGAATTTTTCCTTTGGTATAAAGTAACCCAGTGATTAACCCAGCAACTGTGCCAACTAAGAAGGCGGCAATGGTCGCGATAAATGGATCAATTCCATGAGCAATCATCGCTACTGCTGTTGACGCACCTAAGGGGAAAGAGCCTTCAACAGTCATATCTGGAAAGTTTAAAATTCGAAATGTAAGAAACAATGCGACGCCAAGCACTGCCCATAGGAGGCCTTGCCCGATACTAGATACAATCATACTCATTTGAAGACTTCTCCTTTAGTTTCAGCTTCCTTAACCATGCTCTTTGGCAAAGTAATGCCGAGCAGTTTAGCTTGTTTTAAGTTAATGGTCATTTCACCCTTAGTAATGGTTTTGACAGGGTAGGTTGCAGTGTTCTTACCCTTTAAGACTTGTCCGGCCATGACACCGGCTTGATAACCTATATCATACTGGCTAACAGATATAGTGGCGATTCCACCATCCTTCACCATAGTATCCACGGCAGGGATAACTGGGATTTTTTCTTGGTTGGTGACGTTAATGAGTGTTTTCATAGCACTTGCAACGCCGTTATCTTGTGGTGCATAGATAACATCAACTTGGCTGGCCATTGTTTCGGCAACTTGTTGCATATCGTTAGTTGTTGAAATAGTGTACATTTTAACAGTGTAGCCTGCTTTTTTAGCCAGCTTTTCCATGTTTTTAGCATTATATTCACCACCATGATCTGATGTTGTGTAAATAATACCTAATGTTTTAGCTTTGGGAACGACTTGTTGAACCACATCTAAATGTTGCTGCAGAGGAGAGTCACCAGAAACACCAGTTACATTATTTCCCGGGCGTTGTGTTGTTTTGACTAATCCAGACCCTGTAGGATCAGTAATTCCGGCTAGAATAACCGGATTATTACCATCAGCTGTTTTGGCTAATGATAGGGCAGCTGGCGTGGCAATGCCTACCGTTAAATCAGCATTTTCATTTGCGAATTTTTGAGACATTGTTTTTAAATTTGATTGATCAGACTGGGCATTTTGATAGTCAATTTTAATTTTTTTACCGGAGTAGCCCTGAGACTTTAGCCCAGCAACGACGCCATGGTGAATTTGATCTAAGGCTGGATGTGTAACTAGTTGTAAGATACCGACTGTGGGCACGTATGTTGATTTGTGTTCTTGTTTAGATGGTTTGCTAGTGACTACAAAAGCTACAATCAGAAACGTAACAATAACCGCAATCGTTGATAGAAGACGTTTGTTCATGATATTCTCCAAATTCTCTCTAAAATAAAAATGACCTTGTTCAGCCACGCAAGGCTTTTCAAGGTCAAAAGAAAAGTCTGCATGGCATATTTCCATACAGACTCGATTGTTACAAAAAATAGTCGGTATGGATAAAACAAATGTTTTAAACATCAGCTTTATCCGTTACCGAAAAGCTGACTTTACCGACGCCACCAAGCATTGTTAAGTTGTGTAACTAAATTTTGCATAATTATCTCCGAGTTGTTTATGAAATAAGAATACTAAGAATTTGATGAGTTGTCAATAGTTTTTTTAAAATAAAAAATGTATCAGTATGTGTCCTTTTAAAATAGTATAGAATGCCTAAAAGTTTTTCTCTTAAGAAAAACTGAAAGAATAAGCAATATTTATGGATATAATAAAGATAAAAATATTATGTTTATTGCCAACGTAAAAAGAACTAACTAAAAGAAAGTCATATGAATGATTTGGTCAATGCTTTTTTAGAAGTCAATAATTGAGTACGAGTGACAGGGTTGTCGCGTAGTATGATTTCTAAA
Organism: Leuconostoc sp. JNUCC 76; assembly: GCF_053667755.1. Taxonomy (NCBI): domain Bacteria; kingdom Bacillati; phylum Bacillota; class Bacilli; order Lactobacillales; family Lactobacillaceae; genus Leuconostoc; species Leuconostoc sp. JNUCC 76. Next base: position 64,357 of record NZ_CM132206.1, read on the forward strand.
TTTGAAAGAGGACAGACAGATATTCAGTTGAGTAGCATGATTCAAATATTTAGTGCTGTGTCGTTAATCTTAGATGACTTATGTCATGAGAGACTATTTGACGAATTTTTAATGAATTGTGCGAAACAGCTTATCGATTTCAAAATGACCACATCATGTTACAACAAATTTTAGATGAAATATGTAGCCGTGATTTTTTAATACGACAAGAGGAAATTTTAAAATTAATTTTGCAGACGTGTATCATGTTTCTGTTCATTAGGAGGTTATATTTAGGTTACTGTATCCTATAAAAAGATTATTCTAAGGAGAATGTTGATGAAAATATTGTTATGACGGGTGGGAATTGCCATTGCTAAAGAAATAGCAAACGAAGGACATAACATGATTATTGTTGGTCGTCATGAATATAAAGCCCATGTAGCTCAGAAGAAGCTGGGAAATAATGTTAAAGTAATTATCGGCGATCTATCCAACGAAGCTGAACATAAGGGTGTGATTGATGAGATTAAAAGGCAGTTTTCACATATTGACGTGCTAATTCATAGTGCAGGTGTTCTCCCACGGAATGCGATTGAAAATATCCATGTGAATCTATTGCCACATTATTTTTTGATAAAAATGGTAAAACAGTACTGCTTGATAATTAAGAAGTATAATTTAAAAACAGCAGAAAAAATTTTGGCACCATACTTGAGTAAGATAACTACTTATTAGGAACGGATTATATTGTGGATTAATGAACCGGTTGTTATTATTCTATTGACTTAAATAGTAATAATTACTATAATTAAAAGTAATTGTTACTATTTATTGAAAAGGAAAAAATAATGGCAGAAAAAAATGATTTAAGCAGTGCATACCGACGATTAAAAAGTCCGAACGCGAAGACAAGAGACCGTGCTTTGAAATTATTAAAAGAAATCAAGGCTAAAAAGTCACAAAAAATTAAATAGTTGTTCAATATGTTCAAAGGCATCGTATATTATGATGCTTTTTTGATTGGGCGCATATTTTATAACCGTTTAGTGCATTTTTATAACCGTTTATGTTATTGAAGTAGAAGAACTAAATCAAGTGTATATAGTTATTGTTATATAGATTAAAATACAACAAATTTTAAAGGGAGGATGAAAAACATCAAATCACATTAGAAGGGATAATTATCAAAATCATCTGATGTTTTTGTTTATGTTTTGAAATTTAGATTGATCGTAATCGTGCTGATTGTTGTTTATAATTGGGGAATTGTATGAATTGATTTTGAAAAAATACATTTCAGGTGATAATGTGCATGTGCCATAGAACTTTTTTATGGTGATTCAGTCTAATACTTGGGACACTTAATTTGAATCATAAAGTGTTCTTGCTATTGCAGTGAGCTAATGGGGAGAAGGATATGAAATGAAATCGTTATTTATTCAAGTTCATTACCTTTGCATGTGTAGTTCTATCTTCAAAATTGGAAGAGATGGACAATTTTCGAAAAAGCTAGTATGTTAGATCACGATTTTATATTGATCAACTTTGGAAAATTTGTTGCACTATAAAAAATTTTTGGAATAGTTATAGGTCCACAATTGAAAAACATATCAAGGGGGCTATGTTTTTCAATTATGGTGGTCTGTGATGATAAAGAACAATTGATATTGGGGTTCATTATCATGTTGTGATTGTGTCCTATTCCTTCAATCACGCTAAAAGAATGCGTATAGGAATCCAAAAAACGTATCAGCCTTGAGTAAAGGGTGATACGTTTTTTTAGGTTGTGCACGCTATTGATGAATCAACGTATTTTTAATGTACGAAATCCAAGTGCTTTTCCCTGTAATGATACTAACTGTTCCAGTTTGTCCATAATGAATATTTTGATAGTCTTTTGGACGTAAGTTTAATATTGCACTGACCTGATAAAAATTACCGTCTTTTGTTGTAATAGGATTAGCAGGAATATTTGTAATATTGCCTGGTATCACCATGTGTTTGCTATTTTTTTCTGTTAAATGATAACGTATTGATTGATTTTCCACTATCTCTGAAATTTCATTTGCAGAGATATAAAAACTAACTTTTAAGTCAGGAATTTTTTTGAGACTTGGATATATTTGTGCAACATTAGTTCCTTGAGGAATACTAGTTAATTTTGTTTTGTTGATTAGTAAATTGACCGTACCAGATTCAGTAGCGATGATAGTATTTTTGCTACTTGTTTCTGTTGCAACGTGTTGTATTTTGGTCTGTTCAATTTCTTGATTAAGTGTTTCTAATTCTTTGGTAATAGAAGCTAGTTGTTGTGATTTTAGTTCGCTGAGCTTGTTTGTGAGCGCATCCTCTGCTAAATTGGTGGAAGAAAAACCGGCATATTGTGTTTTATAGCTAGTTAGCGCATCATTTATTGCATCTATTTGTTGTTGAATATTAGTTACAGTTTCATTTTTTAATTTATCTACCTGTGAAGTTGGTAACTCTTTTGATTGATGTTGGTAGTCTAAGAAGGTGTTGTAGTAGGCATTTTTAGGTGATAGGCTTGTGTTTTTTATTATGGCATTAATCAGGTCTTGGTACTGGTTAAGCTCTGAATTTTTCTTATTTATAGCTTCTGATATAATCGCTTTTTGCTGTTTGACGTGGTCTTGGTCATTGACTTGTTGTTGATGGTCTGTCGTCAGACTGCGTTGTTGAAAAAGATAACTTTGGTATGAAGTGGAACAACCATAGTTATCGTCATCAGTAAATAAATTTTGATTCTGTTTTATGCTGTCTTTATAGACTGTGAGTGCTTGTAAATGTTCTTGCAGATTTTTAAGTGATGATTTTTGTAATTGTAAATTAGTATCTGATTCAGTATTTTGATACTGTATCAGGATATCTCCAGCAGTGACTTCCTTTTTTGTAAGTAATTCATTTTTAATGATGGGATTATTACTTGTGGATTGTATCGTTCTAAGTGTTTTAATCGGTGCTATTTCTCCTGTGCTTTTAATAACTGTTTCTTTATGCGTAAGGCAAGCAAGCAAAATAAGTAAGACCAAAAGAATGAGTGTTGGAAAAATGATGAGTGTTGTGAAGTTTTGATATCTTTTAGTATAAAATTCTGAGCTTTCTAAAAGCCTCTCGTTAAACATGGTTGTACCTCCCATTATTAATGCTTTACAAGATGATAGTATTTTGATTTTTTATGTATAAGTTCAACATGGCTACCATCTTCACTGATGATCCCTTTTTCAAGTAGAATAACGCGTTGGACTTTTTCAGCAATGGTCAGGCGATGTGCAATAAAAATGATTGTCTTATTTTTAAGCGATAGTAAATTATCAATAATCTTTTTTTCAGTTGCGACATCAAGATTACTGGTTGATTCATCCAAAATAAGTATTTGAGAATTACTAAGGAGGGCTCTAGCTAAAGCGATACGCTGCTTTTGGCCTCCAGACATGCCGCCTTCCTCTGAAATTTCGGTTTGATAACTCTGTGGCATATTTTCGATGTCGTCTTTAATGTCAGCAAGCTCAACAGCATGTAGGATGTCTTCTTGTGTTGTATTTTCACGGGCGCCTAGTGTTAAATTATCTAATATGCTTCCAGTAAATATGTATGGGTTTTGCGGTAGATAAAGAATATGTTGTCTTAAATTTTGGCGTTGAACGTGTTTAATGTTTTGTTCACCAATAAAAATGTTTCCAGCACTAGGTGATATAAAATTAACAAGGAGTTTGGCTAATGTTGACTTACCGGAACCACTAACACCGACCAGAGCAATTTTTTCACCAAAGGGAATTTTAATTGAAAAGTGGTCTAATATGTTCTTTTGATAACCATATTGATAGCTGACGTCGTCAACTGTAATGTTATGAGGGTTGTTATGATGAAGTTCTTGTGATTCTGATGTTTTAAACTCTGATTTTACAAGATAAACTTCGTTTAATCGTCGGTTGGCAACCGTTGCCGTTTGTAATTTCGCCTGCAAGTTAATAATATTTTGGAAAGGTTCAGTAAAGTAGCCCAGTAATGCATTATAAGTAACTAACTGACCGACACTAATTTGATTACTAATCACTAGCTTGGCGCCTAACCATAAAACGAGTACATTGATAATGAGTTGAGTTGCTTGTTTAATACTATTTTGAATGGCTTCACTTTTTTGATGGGCAAAGGACTTTTTTAAATAATCGACAAATTCACGATCAATTTTTTGATAGCTTGTCTTCTCGCTTGTCAAAGATTTTATGGTTTCAATACCATTGATGTCTTCAATAATAGATGAGCTCAGCGTTGCATTACTTGCCATCTGTTCTTGATTTAATCGTTCAAATGGCCTCATGAAACAGTAGACAATCAATAAGTAGATAGGAAAAGAGACCAGAGATAGTAGAAAAAGCTTTGTATTTTGAATTGCTAAAACGCTGCCAACAATTATCGTGATACCTAAATCTAAAAAAAGTGAGAGAATTGTATTTGCCATGGCATCAATAATGGTATTGGCGTCATTAAAACGCGTTACAATTTCACCTGTTCGACGTGTGGCAAAGAAATTAACAGGTAGTTCGAACAAGTGACGTATGTATGAAAGTATGACTTCAATCGATAATCGTTGTCCCATAATAGTTAACAAATAGGTTCGAGCAAAACTAAGTAGCTGTTGTAACACATAGGTGGCAATGAGCCCTAATGAAACAACGGTTAATGTGTTAGACATAGCACTAGGAATATAAGCATCGATTACTAGTTGCATATAATAGGAACCGGCAATACTAATTAAAGTGACTAGCAAAGAAGCGACGACAATATTAGCAATTAATCCTTTTTGTCGACTAATAATTGGCAAAAAGGATAGGATACTGTTTTTATTTTCTTTAAAAGGTTTATATTTGGGTGAAGGCGACATGAACAATGCTACACCAGTCCACTCTTTGGAGAATTCCTGTAACGTCATTGCGGTTTTACCAACTGTTGGATCTGGATCTGCAATAATAACTTTGTTTTTAGTGAATCCGTACACTACATAATAATGTAAATATTGACCTTTTTTCTCAACATGAACGATAAACGGTAGAGGTAAATCTTTTATGTCGAACAAGGTCAAGTCAGCTTGAATTGGACGGACATCCATATTAAATGATTCAGCGGCTTTCACTAAGCCTAGCGCCGTTGTACCTGATAAGGATGTTTGACAGCGTTCGCGAATGTTAGCTAATGAAACATCTGAGCCGTGTCGCTTTAAAACCATAGCTAGTGCTGCTACGCCACAATCTTTTTCTTCAAGTTGTGATATATAATGAAACTTTCTCATGCTTATGCGCTCCTATAAAAATAACTTTAAAAGTTTATTTTATAGTGAGAATGGTATTTTGTTATTAATTGATCATAATTGGCTGCTATTTTGTGTTGAATGGTGAACTTTTAACCATTCAATGTAATCAAATGATCATTTAGTGTATGATGTATTCATTATTCATTCATTGTTGTATATTTAATGTATTCGTTGCACAACGATAGAAAGAGGCTATTGTTATAATGTGAAATAAGTTCGGAGTACTTTTAAAATGAAATTGTTTGTTTTTATATGTAAACACATACACAAGAAAATTTATTAATGGATTGCGGTGCAATTATGTTTCGATTTTTTTAATACCTGTAACCATAATGGGAGAAAAAACATCTTTATTAACTGCTATTATAGCAGCAGTCATATTTTGGATATTTAATTTCCTTTTAAGTGGTTTTATTTGTAAGTTTAAAGAGTGTTAATTTATTGTAATAGCTTCATTCTTTTTAGTAATCTTGTGTGTCTTATGTATAGTGAGTGATAGCTTGTAAAATTAAGCCGAACAATTGAACAAAAATTTTGTGGATTTTTCAGGGGTAATTGACTAAAACCAACTATAAAGAATTTTTCATTTATAAATTAAAAGTATTGTCCATTTTATTATCATCATGTATAACACTTCACATGGAATATTTTATTTAAAGGAGAGTTTATGAACTCACAATCATTGACTAGTTTGTCTGAATTTGAAACTATTGATAACGGACAGCTTGAACAAATTGAAGGTGGTATTTTCCCACTCATCATCGGTGGGGTAGTTATTACCAAGGGAGCGGTTATAACAGGTGGTTTATTAGCGGGAGCAGCGGGAGTTGGAGCATATGTTGGATATAAAGCAAAGAAAAATGGATAGTTTTAAAACTTTGGATCACTCAGAACTTCCTGAAGTTGTTGGTGGCGTGGTGCCAATAATAGTGGGTGGCGCTGTAGTTCTGAAGGTGGCTGCTGGTATGGGTGGTGCTTTTGCGGCTGGATATACTATTGGATACGCACTCACAAAGAAAAAGTAAGGTAAATAAATTATGACTATAACAAGCAAAAGTGTTTTAAAGATTTTTAGTTTGATATTTGTTATTTTACTTAGTGTTACTGCATTGCTTATATATACTAACATCATTGATAGTATCAAAAATTTTTATATATTATACATTTTGTCATTGCTTGCTTTATACTTTAGTTGGACTTGAAAATTAGAATGAGCTTATATTGTGGATAACTGCGATGTAAGTTCTTTTTTTGGAAAATAAATTAATTTTGTCAATTTTATTGAGCAATTAAGAATAGTAAAAAATATACTCTTAAGAAATTAAATTATATCCTACAAATAGACGAACATGATTGTGGTGTAGACGCCCTAGCTAGGGTTTATTTGATAAAAAATTATCCTATCCCTTTATTGCTTATTTCGTAAACTAGAAAAGCACCACCATTATCATTGCTTCTGGTTGTTATTTTGTGTTGAATGGTGAACTTTTAACCGTTCAACATTTCAACATGACCATTTGTTCCATTTATCTATAAAGACACAACAGGTTAGTGTATATTTAGTTCTATCGCTGCGCAGCGGTTAAGGAATTAAATGACATGGAATTAGAAAACATTAATGGTGGATGGTCACCACACGGTTTTGCTATTTCCTTTGTACTTTGAGGGGCAGTGGGTGTGGGTGACCCAATATATCAATTCGGTATGGACCAAGGATATCGAAATAATAAAAAGTAAGATTAGATTTATTTAGGAGGGTATAACGTATGGCATTATTTAAGGAATTAAGCAACAAGGAATTAGTAAATGTAAATGGGGGAGTAGTCCCAGTAGCTGTAGTTTTGGGTGTCCCAACATTAGCACTTGGAATATACCAGGCTGGATATGCGGCAGGAAAAGACAGATCCCAAGCTGGCTTACGCCGATGAAATATCTACTGTTGTTTTTACAGTGTCTAATATTTACCGCTTTATGTTTATTGGTAATATTAATAGGGTTAAGTGATCAACATCGTTTTGGAGCGGTATCATATCATGCTATGAATAATATGTTTGTTTTGTTGATGCTTCTCCAGTTTGTGTTATTTTTAATACCCAATAAATTATTAGGTGCATTCGAAAACAGTTTGTCCGAATATTTGAGAAAAAAATCATTATGGAAAATTGTTGTTTGGACAGGAATAAGTGGTGGCATATTGTCGTTGAAGGAAATAGTTTGTAACAAATTTTAAATTTATGGTAGATTGTAAAATTAAACCGAACAATTGTACGTTAAAACCAAATATTGAGGTCGTTCTCAACCACCACGAAAGGTCTTTCAGCAATTCTTCGTGTTCTATTAATTCTTGCAATCTACGGTGTTTATTAAGTAGAAGGGGAAGATTGGCATGAGTTTGAAAAATAATATTGTTGGATTTAATAAGTTAGATAGTGAAGAGCTTAAAAATATTAATGGTGGGTGTTATCCATTGTTAATTATTGGTGCACTTGCTGGAGTTGCTATTAGAAATGCAATTAAAAAATAGAAAAGGATAAAATTATGCATAAAAATAACCTAATTAACTTTTCTAATTTTAGTCAACTTGATGAATATCAATTGGCTAGTGTCGATGGTGGATTTATTCCGGTTGCTGTTTGGGCATTGTGGGCTGGTGCGGGTGCTGCAGGGTTCAGTGGGGGAATCGCAGTTGGATTGAATAAAGTCAATAGAAATAACTAGAATAAATGTTCGAAAGGTGGTTGTGACAATGCTTAAAGAATTATATGAGTATAGATATTGGATATTGTTTTTGGTGGTGGGATGTATTGGATTTTTTTGTGGAATTGCAGTAGGTCTTCAACACGTTAATTCTATAGGTTAATGATCGAAAGGGTTTTAATATGACTGATTTAAATAAAAAATTGCAAAATAGTTTACACAGTTATGATATTTGGGATACACAACAATTGTCAGAAGTGGATGGTGGTATTGCGCCACTTTTAATAGCCGGTGGAATTGTTTTGGCTGGTGGCGGAGGTTTTGCTGCAGGATATGGCTTATCTAGATGGTTAGGCTGATTTAAAAAATGCTAAATTAGCATAATGAGCTGCTCCTATACAAAAAACGGACTAGTTTTATTCAGTGCGTAAAATAGTACGGGAGGTATTTTTTGTGTCAATTCGTTATTAACAAGATTTTAAGAGTTTTTGCAAAAAGCACTGTTGCACGTTTTAAAACGTTAAGTGTCACTTTAAAACATATATTCTCTTTTAGAAGATTATTAGTTACAGGGACAAAGTACTTTCTTATTATGGGAATTAGCCAGATAAAGTGTAATTTAAGATGATTTAAATTTATCTGAGTGCCTATTTTATTGCGTAACTTTAAAGAGTTAAATTCTGAAGAATTACTAGATTCAGGAGGAATAGCACCTCTGATTGTGGCTGGTTTATGGATCGCTGGAGGAGTTGGTGGTGCCTTTGTGTGGGGATATGATAAAGGATATCAATTTGGAAAGGATTTGGCTAAATAATAATCATGACAGATGATACGAACGCTGCAATAGCATTAGGAGCATTTATATTATACTTTGTCATTGCAGCACTACGTTTTTTTACAGATGTAGGTATCTTAAATATTATTTCTGCAAGAGACTTAGAGCAAGCATCTCATTTTTTGCTAATAATAACTTTTGTTAATTTGATTGTATGGCCATTAAAAAAAGACAGTAAATTTTCTTTTCTTCGGTAAATAGTATTATATAGTTGTCTTTTATTACATAAAATACTATTTTATATAATTCAATTGTAAAAAGGACAATCACATTACTATTCAAATTAGACAGATCGCAAGAAAGTATATGATTATTATAAGGGAAAACATAGCAAAAGTTCTCAGATTACTGCATTGTTGTTAGTGAATCACTGTTTGGAAATTATTAATTCTAGCTATTGCAGATCATACACCAAAAAATAAAAAGGCGGATTCACTGAGATGTTAACAGTGAATCCGCCTTTTTTAGTCACAGGAGGTTTCTTAATGCTTTTATTTTTCTTCGGGAAATTAGACAAGTCAGTTGATTATGAAGGATAATTTCATTATTGACTTTATCAATTTGTTCAATTTTATTAATATTTACAAGATAGGAACGATGGCTACGGAATAATCGATCATCCATCGCTTCGATATCTTGTAATCGACCTGTGAACTGAATGCGTTTATTTTTACTCACTAAAGCGATTTGTCGTGTGCCCGATATTGTTTCAAAGAAGAGAATATCATTGAAGGGTATCTGAAAATGGTATTGTGAGTTTTTGTAGTGAAATAAGTCTAGAGGCTTATCTTGATGCTTTTTTTCTACAAGATGAGTTAAGCATTCTTTTAATTGTTGCTTAAAATCACTTGATGGTTGCGTTTTATCTATAAAGTCCAGTGCAGAGATATGATATTGGAAAGTAAGTGGCAAGAATTCAGAATGAGTCGTGACAAAAATAATAGCAGCATATGGATCATGTTTTCTAATTTCTTTAGCGACCTGGAACCCTTTTTTATCTGATCCTTTGATTTCAATATCGAGAAAGTATATGTGATGCGTTCCATTACTAAGTAAGTGTTGTGATAACTGTTCTGGCTTTGAGTAAGTGTTAATCTGTTGGCATGACCAATTATTTTCCTGGACTAATTCGTTTAAGTAGTGTCGCAATTTTTGTTGCTGTATGATATCATCTTCTAAAATGTTGATGTGCATAAAATTTATCCTTGTGTAATCAATGTCTGTCGGAATCGATAATTACTGCATTCGGTTTCTATATGTGCTTGTTCATAATTACTTAAGATATGTTGCATATTGCTCAATCCAATGCCACGATTAGCTCCTTTGCTGGTTACGCCATCGTGAAAAACATGGCTGATATTAATAAATTCTTGATTAGTGGAATTTTCAATAATGAGACGGTGCTCCTGCTTAACATTATCTGTAATAAACGCAATATTAATAAAAGCTATTGAGCATGCTTCGCTTGCTTCAATAGCGTTGTCCAACAAAATACCCAGCATACGAATATAATCAAAAACGTCAACGTGACAAGTGGACCATTTTTGTTCAATTTCGAATTCTATATGAATACCTTTTTCTAGTGCTAAAATAATTTTATTTGATAGAATACTTTTGATAGCGGGGATGTCGATTTTTGTTAATGATCCTAAGGTGTGATTCCCGTGATTCAATACATTCGAGGAGTTTTTTAATACATCTTCATATATAGAACGAATCTGATTGATATCACCGGCTTGTATACTTGTTTCTAAACTGACAATTAGGTTGGCATAATCATGACGAAAGCCATTGATACTTTTATAGAGATCTTCGATTTGTGTTGTATAGGTTGTTAAATGATCTAATTGCTGTTGCTTTTGCTGTGCTAATTGAAAGTTGAAATAATTTTGGGTAGTATTCTTAAGATAAACCAATAATGATATTAAACTAACAACAAAGAACATATTAACAGCATTTTTATATGAAGCATTGTTAAATTGGTACGTCAATAAATAAAGTATTAGGCTAGTAGATAATAGTGAATTGATAAATTTCAAACGATTGCTTTTTTGTAAATGTTGGTTTTTTCGTATAATTTCTAGATTTGGTGCAATCAGTTTGATGACACCAAACTGTATAATACCTATGAGTATTGGTGTTATCATCGTATCGTAAATAGTTATGATATTATTTTCCAAGAGGTATGTTATTCTAAGCCACTTGCCGAGTGACTGAATTATGGCACCGAAGGCTGATACAGATACAATGGTATATAGTGCGTAAAAAGCGATAAGATTAAGGTTTTGTTTTTCTTTGTTTAGTGAGACGTTAAGTAATATTAGAATAAGGATATGTATTATCCGAGCTGGAATACCTAACAATGAAGTTGTCAACAGTTCGGTTAAGATGAACAGCAAGTAAATTTTAAAGCGTATCTTAGTTCTACTTATAGTGCAAAACATGATAAATTCAATACTTGATAAACTACAAAACCCCAGTAGAATGTGAGTAACTGATAAAATGTACATAATCATCCCCCTTGATTATAATTATATTTTACAGTAAAAGATAAACGTTTACCACAAGTGTTTAAGTAGTAACCATTTACCACATTATAACAACCGTTTATGAACATTTTATTGTGATAAAATGCGATATTAAGGAAAATAATAAGTAAATATAAAGTATAATTTGAGGAGAAAAAAATGTTTTGTTTAGAACGATTTGAAGAGTTAGGTCAAGACCAATTAGTTAGTACTACAGGTGGAGATTGGGTTTCGTTTTTTAGCAATAGGTTAGCCACCAAAGGACACATTTTGAAATGAAGGGCAACTAATTTTTTAGCTTACATAGATACCTCGGACAAGGTTAATTACTTGTCTGAGGTATTTTTAAACAATAAAATAGATTTGATATCACCCAGTAAACTAGTATAATAGCATTTATAATTACAACATGACAAAATTTAAATGGGAGAATTATGAATAAAGTATTATCTATCGGTGGATCAGATACAAGTGGTGGCGGTGGTATAGAGGCGGACATTAGAACTTTCGAAAAATACGACATATTTAATTTGGTTGCTATTGAAAATATTGTTACTATGACACCACAAACATGGGCAGTTACGCAATACACAGTACCTAATACTCTGTTTGCGGCTCAATTACAAACAACATTGGCGGTTGATTTAGCTGCCATTAAAGTTGGTATGGTTTCAGATGTTGATAATTTCAATACATTGGTTGGCTATCTAGAAAGCGTGAACCCCAGTGTATTGTTAGTGGATCCCGTCATGGCTACAAAATTGTCAATCGATAATGATCGTATGGTTGATCTAGAGACCTACAAAGCAGAGTTGTTAGCCAAAGCTGACATTATTACGCCAAATATTTTGGAAGCAGCTATGTTAACGGGAGTGGAGTCTATTAACAACGTTTCCGAAATGAAAGTAGCCGCTGAAAAGTTGTCTAGCTATGGCATTAAATATGTTGTCATTAAATCGGGTAGTAGGTTTGATGATAATCTAGCTACAGACGTGCTGTATGATGGTACTACTTTTGAAATATTCCAACGTGAATTGATAGCAACTGATTACAATCATGGTGCAGGCTGTACTTTTTCTGCAGCTGTATTAGCGAACATTGTGAAGGGGTTGCCGATACACGAGGCGGTTCTTGATGCTAAAAATTTTACATTTCAGTCGATAGAAAATGCGGTTAGAGTCAATCAATTTGTAGGCCATGTTTGGCAAGGAGAAAATGGTCATGAGGCAACAAAATAGGGTAGTCATAGATATTGTGTTAGTTGCTTTATTTACTAGTATTACATTTGTTGCGACCAGTATACAGGTTCCAATGCCGGCACTGATAGGAAAACCATTTGTGCATTTGGGTAACTCAGCAGTGCTTCTCTCAGTGCTTTTATTAGGCTATAAACGGGGTGCATTGGCCGGTGGCTTTGGACTAGCATTATTTGATGTGATGCATGGTTATGCCACGGAAGCACCTTATTATTTTATTGAGTGCTTTATTGTGGGTGGTATTGCAGGTTATGTATTTTCATTAGTAAACTATAAAAAACATGGGACTAATTTAAAATTAATTCTTGTTATTTTTTCAGCTGTTTTTACCAAATTAGTAATGACAACGGGGCATAATTTTGTGATGAGCTTATTTAAAGGAATGACACTCCAACCGGCAGTAATAGCTACTATTTCATCTCTTTTTCCTACTATAATTAATTGTATTACGACATTAGTTACTGTCTTTGTGATATATCGAGTACTAGCTGAACATTTCAAACGATTATTTGTGAGAAATAATTTTAGTTAAACTTCGACTTATTGATAAAAAGCTATTATCTTACTATTTATAGGATAGTTTTTTTTTGCTCATAATAGTTGCGATTAACGCAGCTAAACATATACAACTCCATTTTTGTTTCTATGTATACTAAGTGTAACGAGTATAGAGGAAACGTAGATTATAAGGAGTATATTATGGGATTTTTCAAAATTCTGCATGATTATGTTAAAGATAATTATGAAAATGGCATATATAGAGAGAATGAGAAGTGGTTTCAAAAGGATAAAAATAGTGTGGATGACTATCAACTAGGGTATGAACAAGCAAAACGTGATTATCACAAACACCATACTTTTAAGCGGTTTCCCGCTACTGCTGCTAATTTCATTAATATCGTTGCTAATAACAAAGCTGCTGAAGTATCAAAATTTATTAATGGCTATGAGAATGCTAAACACGATATTCTCACAAAAAAGACGTTTTAATTTTGGAATACAAGTTTTTTCTGATGGTAGTTTAAATTGACTCTAAAACGACTGAAGTATAGTAAGATAAAGATATATTTAGTATTAAACATGGTGATTGTCATAAAATGAGGGGAGCAAATATGGTCAAATTTAATTTTTCATGTACCAATATTGATAATTTGAAAAGTGTATATGATTTTGTAGTTATTGGGTCAGGTGCCGCAGGCATGACTGCGGCCATTCAGGCGCAAGAGTTGGGGCTGAATGTGGTTATATTTGAAAAGTTAAATAACCTAGGGGGTAATTCGATGCGTGCGTCTACTGGTATGAATGCTGTTGAAACGATGACACAATTAGAGTATCAGATAATTGACTCGCAGGAATCATTTTATGAAGAGACACTGAAGGGTGGGAAAGGTAGTAATAATAAGGAATTATTGTCATATTTCGTGAGACATACTGAATCTGCAATTGAATGGTTGTCTCATCATAATATTGAATTAAATGAGATTGTATCGACAGGTGGTATGTCAAAAAAACGTGCTCATCGACCGAACGGTGCCACTGCAATTGGCAGTTATCTTGTAAACGGGCTGCAACAGCAGTTAGCGGAAAAACGCATTCCCGTCTTTAATCAGACAAAAGTCTTAGCTTTAGTTAAGAATGATGGTCATATCTCTGGGGTTGAGATTGAGCATCCGCAAGCAGGTAAAAAGGTTATTAATACCAAAGCAGTTTTGATTGCTAGTGGTGGGTTCGCACAAAATCGTGCAATGATGTCAGTATATGCTCCTGATTTATTAAGGTTAGGAACGACAAATCATCCCGGTGCGACTGGTGATGGTATTAAGCTTGCAACAGCAGCAGGTGGCGCACTGGTAGATATGAACAAAGTACAAGTTCACCCAACTGCTCAGCAGGACACGGATCATGTTTATTTAATAGGTGAGGGGTTGCGCGGTGCTGGTGCTATTTTGATCAATCGTTCGGGCAAACGTTTCACTAATGAAATGGCTACCCGTGATCAGGTGACTAAGGCCATTGATGATCTGCATCAGGATGGAGCGACACTAATATTTGATCAGGGTATTCGCGAAGTATTTAAAGCAGCCGACTTTTATGTTGCCATGCGGTTAGCTGTTTCAGGAAATACAATATGTGAGTTAGCGGAGAAAATAGGTGTAAACCCCAATAAGTTGGAAGAAACAGTAAGTAGTTGGAACATTTATCAAAAAACTGTTGAGGATATAGCATTTGATCGCCAAACAGGCATGGATCGTGGTATTGAGAAGTCGCCTTATTATGCGATTCATATTAAACCAGCCGTTCATTATACAATGGGCGGAATAAAGATTAACAGTTTAACTGAAGTTTTAAATGAGATAGGTGAAACAGTACCAGGATTATTTGCTGCTGGTGAGGTGGCTGGTGGATTACATGGAGATAATCGCATTGGTGGTAATTCAATTTCCGAAACAATTGTTTTTGGTCGACAGGCGGGCAAGCAAGCTGTAAAGCATGTTCTGAGTTTGTCATAAATTAAATTTTTGAGAGAAACGTGGAAAGACTATTGGTGAAAAAATAGTCTTTTTTAGTATGCAACTACTAGTTGCGATCAGCGCAGCTAAAGGGATACAGGGATATTGCGTTTTTGATGGTCAAGTGAACTTTTTTACGTATAATAAAATCTGTGAACAACAAAGTGAAGGGAATTAAAATATGGAAAATATATTCAGTTATCAGCTCAATATGTTACGGCAGAAGAAAAGTTTATCACAGGAGCTTATTGCTCAAAAGTTATATGTTTCGCGTCAATCCGTTTCAAAATGGGAACGTGGGGATGCTGAACCAGACATTGATAAACTTATCGCGTTAGCGGACATCTTTGGAGTTGATTTAAATTATTTATTGGCCGGACAACAGAGTCCAGACGAATTATTATTGAAGTTGATGGCCGTTCGTAAACGTTTTAAAAAACCAGTATTAAATGGCGTGAACTTAAAAATTTATGGTAAGGATCGCATTGCATTATTAGGGAGCAATGGTTCAGGTAAGTCCACTATTGTAAATATCATTGCAGGGATGCTGCGGCCAGATGCAGGTCACATCGAAAGATTATTTGATCCCAAAGAGGATTTAAATGTTATGCCTCAAGAAAATGTTTTAATAGAAACGCTTCGATTAGCAGAACATATAGCTCTTTCTGCTGGCATTCATCGTATTTATTCAACGCAATTTGTTAGTGGGTTATTGCAGAAGTTTCATTTGGAAGAACAAGCTAATGTCAGAATTAGTGATCTATCTGGCGGTCAAAAAAGAAGACTTGCCTTATTGTTAAGTGTAATGAGTTCTTCAAAGCTTTTGATTCTAGATGAACCGACAGTTGGCATGGATTTAGAATCTATTGATTTCTTTTGGAATTATATGGATCATGTGGCTGGTAGCGTCTTGACTATTACACATGATTTTAATCAAATTGATCGGTATTTTAATCGTGTTTTATTATTAAAAGATGGCGTGATTGTACAAGATGAAAAAGTGACGAAAATACATTCTAATAATCAGACGATTGAAGAATGGTACCGCAAGTATAACAATAACTAGAGGTGATGTAGGATGATTACATATATAGAATTAAAGGAAACGTTTCGTAACAGACGATTTATTTTATTTACACTTATTTCACCAGTAATGTGGTATA
This sequence comes from Leuconostoc sp. JNUCC 76, assembly GCF_053667755.1. Classification (NCBI taxonomy): domain Bacteria; kingdom Bacillati; phylum Bacillota; class Bacilli; order Lactobacillales; family Lactobacillaceae; genus Leuconostoc; species Leuconostoc sp. JNUCC 76. The sequence goes on from NZ_CM132206.1 coordinate 80,657, forward strand.
TATTCATGGTTAATATAGCAAAGTCAGCTGGGTTCTTTACTCATCGTTATTCGAGTATTTGGTTTGTTGCTTCTTGCGTAATGGGTATTATGGGCAACTCGGTTGTTACGTTTGGAAAAACCATTAATCGTAGTCAAAATTTTTACTTTTTACAAGCTAAGACCTCGCGTTATGGTATAAAAAATTGGGTGTTGGATCAAATGATGATTCAATTGATTTTAAATGCCCTTATTGCGCTAACTGTAACCATTTGTGGTGTTGTTATGCAGACAATACAATTAGACATGAATTTCATTTTTGAGGTCTTATTGTGTCAGGTATTGGGAATATACTTTTGTTTAATAGGATTTGCGATGGGCATCGTAGCTGATAACAAAGTGTTGGATGCGCTATCCTTTCCAATTATGATGGTTTGGGCATTACTGATTATACCTTTTGATACGTGGACCACGGGGAGCTTTGTCACTATTATCAGTGCTGTTCAAAAGTTGTTTCCTGGGTATTATTTATTTACGATAATACAGCATTTGATTGATAGTAGCAGTGTTGGATATAGTTTATTGCTTTTTGTAGCAACGACTGTTATGACTGCTGTCCCTGTAGGTGTATTTACTTACCTCCATATCCGGCGGATGACGAGTTAATCACATTTGATAAATGGGGTTGTGTATAGATAGAAAATAGAAAGCATAAGGTGTATATTCGCATGTTGTGCTTTCTATTTTTATAAATTAATTTTTGGGGTTTGAGCTGTATATATTTTACAAAAATCAGTCGCTAAGAAAAACATTTGGCTCGTCGTTGTCAGTTTTGGCTTAATTGGTGTGGGCTTTAACAGCAAAATGTTACAAGTTTTCATAATCTTACAGCAATACTTATTATTATTGGGTAGGAATCAAACTACCGAAGGAAAAGAAAACTACTAGGTTAGTTGGTGGTATGGCTTCCTTACTGATTTTTACAGTAGCTTATCCGTTGTCAGTTTATTCTGTTGACCAATTTAGTCGACCATATATTGGTAGATCGCAAACGAATTCATTAATGGAGCTAGCGTTTGGATATAACGCAGCCAAACTAATTTACAAATAAAAATAAAAACGCTAAACAGGTTAAAGGCAAAGTACCTAGTCAGTCAGGGAAAATGACTAGACAAACACAGGGTGCTGTTAACTGTGCATTGCCTATTGGATCAGCTGAATCATTTAGGCTTTTTCAATTAGATTTGGGTTCACAAATTGGTTGGTATCTGCCATTTGCAATTCTTGGTCTTATTACTGGTTGGTTTGGATTTACAACTAGTACGGAGCTAAATATTTTCCTTGCAATTATTTTAATACAAGTGATGATTTTATTTAAGGACAAGCAACTGTAGAGAGCTATTTGATATAGCGATTTTTATTTTTCAAAGAATCAAAACGATTGCTTTATGTTTAGAATTGTTCTAGCATGGTAGATAAGAAAAGGATAACAATATTAAGGAGGAATTAGGAATGTCAAAAACAAAGATTGTTATAGTTGGTGCATCTCATGGGGGACATCAAGCAATTTTAGAACTAACTCGTAAATACAAGAACCTTGATATCAAGTTGTTTGAGGCCGGTGATTTTATTTCATTCATGTCTTGCGGCATGGAGTTATATTTAGAAAATAGTGTTACTAATGTTAATGATGTTCGTAATTTCCGTCCTGAAGACATGGAACGGTTGGGCGCAGAAATTTACAATAACCACGAGGTACTGGCAATTGATACTAATGATAGGACAGTTTCTGTCAAAGACGTTACTACCGGTAGTATTGAGAAATATAGCTATGATAAGCTGATATTAAGTTCAGGCGTGACACCAAATAGTCTACCTGTTCCATGGAACGATTTAGAAAATGTCTATCTCATGCGCGGTAAAGATTGGGCAACAAGTATAAAAGCCAAGTTAGAAAACCCTGCTGTTAAAAATATCACAATTGTTGGTGCGGGTTACATTGGCGTTGAGGCAGCGGAGGCAAGTGTTAAGGCCGGGAAAAACGTTACTTTAATTGATATGATTGACCGCCCTTTGGGCAGTTATTTGGATGCTGAATTAACAGCTATTCTGGAAAAGGAATTAGCTGATAAAGGTGTAAAAGTGGTTACAGGTGTTCGCATCGAAAGTTATGAGGGAACTAGTCAAGTAACGGCAGTAAAAACAAATGAGGGGAAGTACCCAAGTGATTTAGTTATTCAAGCCGCTGGGATTAAGCCAAATACGAATTGGTTGAAAGGTGCGATTGATTTAGACGATCAAGGCTGGATTAAAACTGATGAATATTTACGGACGAATTTACCAGATGTCTATGCTGCGGGAGATGCAGTTCTATCGTATTCAATCCCTGCGCAAACTAAAATACCAATTGCACTAGCAACCGTTGTACGGCGTGAAGTCCGTTATATAATCGCACATTTATTTGAAAATCAGCCCTCAGTTCCTTTCAAAGGGGTCGTTGGCTCGTCGGCATTAAGCGTGTTCGATTATCATTTTGCAACGGCTGGATTAAATACCACAACAGCCAAAAAAGCAGGTGTTACTTTGAAGAGTTCCTTCTATCAAGATACCTTACGGCCCGACTATGTTCCTCGAGAAAAGGGGAACACCGAAGTTTATGTCGGACTGGACTATGATCCACAAACACATCGTATTTTAGGTGGTGCGGTACTATCGACCTATGATATAACGGCTCAGGGTAATGTCATTGCGCTAGCTATCGAACAAGGGCTTCGTCTGGAAGATTTGGCTGAAGCCGACTTTTTCTTCCAACCAGGATTTGACCGACAATGGAGTCTATTGAACCTAGCGGCACAACATGCACTTGGTGAGCCTAAATTTTAACTAGTTTGTGAATAATGTAATATTAGGCTACAAATAAAAAGGGGCGCAGCTCGAAAGGATGCGTCCCTTTTTATTTTATAAGTAGAATTATACGTTTTCCAAATGACCATTCTTATCTTTAGCAATTAAGAAGTAGACCGTTACTGCGATTGACCATGCCCAAACAATGTGCCCAAAGAACTCAGAAATATGTTCATCTAAAGGTTGATTCCATGCAGCAGGAATTGTTCCAAATGCAGGCATGATAATAATATGCCAAAGAATCCAAAGAAATATACCATAAGCAGCACCTTGCCACAAAGCTATTTTAGACCAATATTGAGATACAAACACATATAGTATTGCAAATACAATGGCAAATGAGAAGTGCAGAATCAATGTGAACCAAAATACTTTTTGATCTTGAGAGTAGTAAAAGAATGAATGAACTAGTTTAGATGGAATGCCAAGTTGCTCAGCCATATGTTGTGGTGGGTTGGTGGCATTACGAGCTAGTGTACGTGGTGGCAAAATATTTTCCCAACCGATTTTAACCATTCCTGAAATCATTCCTGCAATAAATCCGTAGAAAATACTTTTAGTGATGATCTCCTTTAGTGATGCAACTGGTTTATTTAGTGTAAGCATAGTGTTTCTCCCCTATGTGAATTGTTTAACAACTGTTAATAATACAGGCATTGAAATCGTTTGTCAATTCATTTGCTTTCGGGAATATGTTCGATGAATTATGGATATTTCGAAAATTGTGAAATTAAATACATGTAATTAAAAAACAATGAGAATACGAATAAATGGTTGCAAAATAATTATAAATGCTGTAAAGTTATTACAAATAAATGAGACAAAGAAAAGATAAGTAAATTTTAGGGGTAATCAAAGAGAGCTAACATTTGGTGAAAGTTAGTATTACGAATGAATTGAAAATGGTCTTGGAGTCGTTAGTGGTATGAGCATGTTCGTGAATATCGCTCGGGTGCGCCCGTTATCGCGTTAAGGTATCTCGCTTTTGATGTACCTGTCAAGTATAAGGTAGTGATACTTTATAGAATTTGGGTGGTAACACGAGTTTTTCGTCCCATAATCTTTGTAGATAAGGCAAAGATTATGGGACTTTTTTTATTGTCATATGTAAAAAAATAATGGAGAACGGTCTATGACAAACGAAGCAAATAACATCTTATCAGAGTTGAAAGATTTCCAGTGAGTTTGTGGGTATGTTTGAGTTTAGCTCTTGAAACAAAATTAACTGGGTTATTTTAGTATATAAAACGAGTATCTTTTAAAAGCCTGTATCTCAGTTTGATTTTTCAGAATAAATTTTCAATGCTAGTGATACAACTTTATGTAAAGAGACAGGAGTAGTAAATGTCAAAGAAAGTAGCAATTATTACAGGCAGTGGTAGAGGAATAGGAAAAGCGATTGCTGAGAGACTCGCAACAGAAAATTATTACGTTGCAGTAGTCGATATTGATGAATCTAATGCTAAATATGTGAGTGATAGTATCAACGCTATTAAGGAAGAGCAAGCCAAATATTATGTTTTAGATGTTGCTGATCGAAAATCAGTTTTTGATTTAGTTGATAAAGTAGTAGCTGATTTTGGGCGTCTAGATGTGTTTGTTAATAACGCAGGGATTGCCTACATCGATAGTATTATTGATAGCGATCCGGAAAAAGTTGAGCGGTTGTTTGATGTTAACCTTAAGGGCACTTTTTGGGGAATTCAGGCGGCTGCAAAACAGTTGAAAAAGCAAGGGAGTGGTGGAAGGATAATCAATGCTGCTTCACTGGCTGCAGTGGAAGGATCTGCACTACAAGGCGCATATTCAGCTTCCAAATTTGCCATTAGAGGATTAGGTCAATCTGCGGCAAAAGAACTCGCAAAATATAATATCACTGTAAATGCTTACGATCCAGGTATAGTTATTACACCTTTACGCGATTATATTGATCAGCGAACAGCACAAATTAAAAACACAACAGCAGAGATTCAAAGGCAAAGTGTTGTCAATGAAATTGCGTTAGGAAGAGCGGCTTTGCCTGATGATGTAGCCGATGTTGTATCATTTCTGGTTTCACAGCAGGCAAAGTATATTACTGGACAATCAATTTTAATTGATGGTGGTATGAGATTTCATTGACGTTTTGTAAGTATTTCTAATAAAAAATATAAGAAAGAGAATTTGAGATGGTAAAAAAGAAAACGGTAGTCATAGCAGCTGTTGTGGCAGGAATTGTTATTGTAGCAGGTGTGATTATTCATAGAAACACGACGCAAACAACCAATAAGACGGAAGTGACTGTCGGATCGATAGGATCGGATGCCCAAATTTGGGAATATATTGCGAAACTACCAGAAACCAAAAAAGAAAATATCACTATCAAGGTTAAGAACTTTACTGATGGGGTTTCACTAAATACAGCGACTGCACAAGGAAAGGTGGATGTTAATGCCTTTCAATCATACGCGTATTTTGTGGCTTATAACAAGAGTAATAGCTCGAATAAGCTGAGTGTTTTAGGGACAACATACCTAGAGCCTATGGGCATTTACTCTGAAAAATATGATTCTATCGACGATATTCCAGATGGGTCAACAATTGCTATTGCTAACAATGCAGCTAATACGGCACGTGGATTGAAATTGCTAGCAGAAGCTGGATTAATAACATTAAAAGATAATTTTAATAGTCTTTCTGGCGTTAATGACATTAAAAGCAACCCACACAACTTCAAGTTTAAAGAAATTGATGATACGACCGGGCCACGAGTGATTAAAGACAATTCAATTGCCGCTGCACTTATTGGAAATACAATTGCATTGGAAGGCAAACTGAATGTTTTGAAAGATTCACTTTACTACGAAAAAATTAACCAATCAACAAAGGACAATATTAATATTTTAGCCACAGCAGAAAAGAATAAGAATAATGCTAAATTTAAAAAATTAGTTAAGTTGTATCATAGTAAAGCAGCTCAAAAATATATTAACAAAAAGTTTGATGGTACTAAAATCGAAGTTCAAAAGTCTGTCTCTTATTTAGCTGACTAGTTTATCATTAGAATATCCAAAAGTAAGGAGTTAACATGGCTGAAATTTATGATTTAATTGTTATAGGAACTGGTTCTGTTGGCTCTAGCACTGGTTATTATGCCGCTAAGAGGGGGTTACGCGTTTTGGAAATTGATTCCGCCACACCACCACATACTAATGGATCACACCATGGCGAAACTAGGATGATTCGCCATGCTTATGGTGAAGGTTCATCTTACGTACCTCTTGTATTGCGTGCGCAAGAACTATGGGACGAACTAAAAAGAGACACACAAGTTGATATATTTCATCAAACAGGAGTGCTGAATATAGCACCTAAGCAATCGAGCTTTTTAAATAATATCATAGTTTCTGCTGAAAAATATGAGTTACCAATCGAAGTTTATGATGCTTCTGAAGCCAGAAAAAAGTGGCCACAATTTGCAATACCTAATCAATTCAAGGCGGTTTTAGAAAAAGAATCTGGCTATTTGAAATCAGAACTAGCTATTGATACGTATATTAAAGAAGCTAAACGGTTGGGCGCTCATGAACAATTTAACACACAGGTCATTTCAGTTGATAATGATGATAATGGATTTGTTTATGTAACTACAAATGTAGGCACATTTATAGGGAAATCAGCTGTTATAACTGTTGGTACTTGGGTGAAAGATCTGATATCCAGCTTACCAATTCAGCCAGTTAGAAAAGTTGTTTCGTGGTTTGACGCACCAAAACAATTGGCAGAAGAGACCGGTTTTCCAGCATTTACGATTCAACTCGGTGACGGTACACATTATTACGGTTTTCCAGCCAATAAAGGGCTCATTAAAATAGGTCGACACCAGGGAGGGCAATATATCACAAAGCGAGAAGAGCGACTTGATTTTAATGCACTTAAAGAGGATAAAACAGAAATATCACCTTTGTTAAACAGTGTTTTGAAAACTGTGGGCAACTTGGATCATGGTGTGGCCTGCAGCTATGATTTGTCTCCGGATGAGCACTTTATTATTGACGATTTGCCAGGAAAGAAAAACATTCAGTTTGTTTCGGGATTAAGTGGTCATGGCTTTAAATTTGCTAGTGTATTAGGCGAAATATTGGTTGCCAAAGCGTTAAATGAAACATTGGATTTTGACCTTTCACCATTTTTGTTATCACGGTTTAATTCATAAGAAAATATTGAACTGCTTTAGTAAAATCAAATGATGGCGTGAGAAAAAGCAACTACTTAAATTAGTAGTTGCTTTTTCAATGTACATGATAAATTTATAGCATTTAAAAGTTTTGCTGAATAAGCATAAAATTGCTAAAATAGAGGGTATGCAAAATCAGAAGAATTTTCTAACTGAATTATTAGTTACTGGACTAGGTGGTGCTATTGGTGGGACTACACGGTATCTTTTGGGATTAGTTCCAATAATTGGACCAATGCCAGTAATGACAATGTTAATTAATTGGCTTGGTACTTTGCTATTAGCAATGTTGGGCGCCTATCTAGCGAGTCATCGCAGTCGGTTAGAGCGGTGGCAGTCTTTCCTTGGTACTGGTGTTTTAGGTGGGTTCACGACGTTTAGCACCATGATTTGGCAAATACATCAACAGTTATTCATTAGTGTAGCTAATGCTTTAGTTTATATGATACTAACTCTTGGTGGTGGCCTTATAATGTTAAAATTGGGCAACTACTTTGGCAACAAGATCGGTGAGGCACATGTATGACAATACTAGGAGTAGCCATTGGTTCGGCATTAGGCACAATGCTACGGTATATTGTTTTGAATACGTGGATAGCTAATTCAAAATACTTTACTGGCGTATTCATTGTTAATATGGTTGGCAGTTTCGCGCTAGGTTATCTTACTGCTACAGGCGCAACCTACGCGATGTATAGCTTTTGGACTGCGGGTGTAATTGCTGGGCTAACAACTTTTAGTACGATGATGACACAAAGCAGTCAATACACTCGTGGCCAACAAGCTTGGTACTTAGCTTGGCAAATCATTTTTGGTATGATTTTCTTTAGTGCAGGAACTGCGCTAATCACGATATTATGAAAGAACACCAAATTAAGTTGAACATATTAATGAGGACAAAATAATGAGTAAAATAGCAGTTATTATTGATTCATCTTCGGCAATGCCGGTAGCTATTCGCAATCGGTATCATATTTTTCAAGTGAATGACCCCATTATTTTTGGGGATGAAGTCTACAAAGAAACTGTGGATATTCATAGTTTGGGTGAGCTTGTTAAAATGATGCAAGAAAAAAAGCAATTGGCCTCCACATCTCAACCGGCCCCTGGTGATTGGGAAGAAGCGTTGAACTTAGCTAAAGCATCTGGTTATAATCAGGCTATTTTGATTACGCTTTCGTCTGGTATTTCAGGCACCTATCAAACAGCTAATGCAATTGCGCAATCATATGACGGTATGGATGAAGTTCGCGCGTGGGATTCGAAAATAGCAGTAATGGGCGCCGGTGTGCAAGCTATATTAGCAGCTGCCATGGCAGAGAAAAACCGTTCACTTGATGAAATTATTACATCATTAGAACAACTACGATCAACTATTGATGTTCGCTTCGTTGTAAATGATATTACACATTTACAACGCACAGGTCGCTTATCACGCGGCCAAGCGTTAATTGGTGGCTTGTTGAATATCAAACCAATTTTATCTATTGATGTTCAAGACGAAGGGAAAATCGGGGCTGTTGGCAAGGCACGCAAGATGAGTGGGGCTTTAAAAGAAATAAAAGAACCATTACGTCAGTCATTAGCCGAAGCTGATTATCCTGTTCGGGCCTATGTAATTGATGGCAATAACACGAAGTTAGGCGATAAATGGTTGAAAGATTTACAGTCTGAATATCCTACCGTTAAATTTGAACGTGGTGTGATTGGTGCATTTATTGGCGTACATACAGGCGACGGCGCTATGGGTGTGATCTGGGCACGTGATTGGGAAGATTTAATTTAATCAGTAATAAAAACCAGTATCAACCAAAATTGGTGCTGGTTTTATTGTATAATGAAGAATAGAATAATTTACGGGGTGTACTAATGCAACGATCAAGACGTTTTCAAATTGTTTATGAAGTGCTCAACGCAGTAACACATGGATTCGGCTTCATATTAGCTGTGATTGCTGGTGTGGTGCTGATGTTTCATGTATTGAGCAAACCAGTCACGGCATTGGAGCTCACTGCAGTTATAATTTATATTAGCACTGTTGGTTTTTTCTTACTTGCTTCGACGTTATTTCACTCGTTAGTCTTTACACGAGCAGCAAAAATTTTTCAGTTCTTTGACCATGCAGGTATATATTTGGTAATTCTAGGTAGTTATACCCCCTATACTTGGCTATTAATTAAAGGTTGGGTAGGTTGGAGTATCTGGGGTGCTATCCTAGCGATGACTATTGCTGGCTTTGTCTATGATTTATTTTTTGTAGGACGATGGCCATGGGTATCCGTGACAATTTATTTGGTTATGGGTTGGCTTATTATTCTGGCAATGCCCGTGCTATGGGGTGTATTGTCCCATACTGCTTTTTGGTTACTTGTTGCTGGAGGGATTACATATTCAGCTGGTACTATTTTCTATCTTGTACCAAAAATTCCAATGGGACATGTCTATTGGCACCTTTTTGTTTTAGGGGGCGCTGGATTAATGTTCGCTAGTATTTATATTTCTTTATAATGGCCAAAAGGCTTTTTTATAATAAAAAAACGATAAACATCTGTTTATCGTTTTTGTTAGTGGTCAGCCAGGGGCTCGAACCCTGGACCCACGGATTAAGAGTCCGTTGCTCTACCAACTGAGCTAGCTGACCAAAATGTCGTGTTTCACAACATCAAATATAATACCATGTGAAAATACAAAATGCAATAGCTAAGTATGATAAAATGAATATATTCTATATTGGAAGGAGATGCGTGAAATATGAATCAATCGTTCACGCTCTATTATCATGTTTGATCTTATCAAAGCAATAATTATTGGTATCATTGAAGGACTGACAGAATTTTTACCAGTTTCTTCAACGGGACATATCATTTTAGCAGAATCCCTAATGAGAATCCCAGGTGGCACTGTTTGGACCAAAGCTTTCAGTTCGGTATTTGATTACTCAATTCAATTGGGCGCTATTTTTGCTGTTATTCAATTGTATTTTAACAAGTTAAATCCGTTTTCATCTAAAAAAACAGATCACGAAAAATTCCAAACTTGGCGCTTGTGGATTCGCGTTATCGTTGGTGTAATACCAGCCATGATTTTTGGATTTGCATTAAATGATTTTATGGATGCACACCTAATGAACTTTTGGGTAGTGTCAGCAACGCTGATTATTTATGGTATTGCGTTTATCGTGATTGAAAATCGGCAGAAGAGTATTGTGCCAGTTATCACTAATGTAAATCAAATCACATTTAAGTTGGCGTTATACATTGGTTTGTTCCAAGTTTTATCAATAGTTCCTGGTACATCACGTTCTGGAGCAACTATTTTAGGAGCAATTATCTTGGGCGCTTCACGCTTTGTGGCTGCTGAGTTTTCTTTCTTCCTTTCAATACCAGTTATGTTTGGTGTCACATTTCTTAAAATGGGTTCATTCTTCCTCAATGGTGGTTCATTTACAGGCATGCAAACTTTGGTAATGCTAATTGGTTTCATTGTTTCATGGATTGTTGCTTGGTTTGCAATTAAATTTATGATGGATTATATCAAAAATAATGATTTCAAGGCATTTGGCTACTATAGAATCATTGTAGGTGCTATCTTCTTGATTCTAGGTCTTGTAGGCATCGTAAAATAAGTATTTTCCCAAAAGCGCACAAATTAATTTTGTGCGCTTTTTACTTACCACAAATATTGAATATATAATTAGAAAAAAGTGATTGACATTAAAAAATGATTAGTATATAATTATTTCAACATATAACGTTGAAAAGATAAGTACTTGTCGGACTGATTGGATAGAGAGCTAATGTGTGGTGAAAATTAGTATCAGAATGATTAGGAAAATGGTCTTGGAGTTTAATAATGGTGTGAGCATACTTAATTGTAAATGCCATTCGGGTACACCCGTTACAGTGTCACAGTATCGAAAACATTTTTCCGTACTTGGTAAGTGTGTATTAGTAATAATATGCAGAAAACGGGTGGTAACGCGATAACTTCGTCCCGCAACTTTGATGACTTCAAAGTTGCGGTTTTTTTGTTGTATGAAATAAAGGAGATAATTAATATGAATGCGTTAGTGACTAAAAACATATTAGTTAAATTAAAAGGGCTAGGTATGGTACAAAGCCGAATGTGATTGTTATTGTTAATTTTTTATGACAATAAACAAGGAGAACACATGGCTAAGAAAAATCAAGACAACTTTATCAAGAGATTTAATCATATCCCAGTAAGCTTTTGGTATCATTTTTCAGCATCGTCCGGTGTTGATTTAGATGCTTTTAAAAATCCTGAGATTATTGAAGGCAATATTTTAGGTACTAAGAAGTTGGTTGAGACAACCTCACCAGATTTTGTGAAATTAATGAGTGACGGCTTGTTTCATTACGAATTTAATCACCAAGATGCTGATGATAAAAGTGTAGTTTACGCTAATTTATCACCAATAGCGGATAATCATCCATGGTTAATAAAAACAGCAGATTTAGTTAGACGGCAAAAGCAGGTTATCGGTGAACGAGCTTCATTTTATAATGTTTTTTCACCAACGACGCTACTTAAATGGGCATTAGTTAGAAATTCAGATGGGCACTACGATAAAAGTAAAGCCAATGAAAAGCTTGCTGATATTATTTTGACAAATAGCGAAAATGTTCGTCAGGCATTAGAGGTGATTACACTAGATGTAATCAAGCAGGTTAAGGCTGCAGTCAGTGCTGGCGCCGATGGTATCTATTATAGTACGCAAGTTATTCAGGATACCCGGCTAGGACATGCGGATTTTGCTGAATTTGTCGCTGCGACTGATAAACAAGTTCTAAAGGCAGCAAATCAGTTGTCAGATACAAATATCTTACATATTTGTGGTAATGGTGGCGCCAGAAATGCAATTTCATGGTTTGAAGATTATCCGGCATCAATTGTTAATTGGTCAGTTGATACGGAAGACATATCTTTACATGAGGGCAAAGAGATTTTCCCAGGGAAAATTGTTCTTGGTGGGTTTGGTAACACTGCGAAAGATGTTTTGTATCGAGGAACACAGTCTGAAATACAACAATTTGCTAGACATTTAGTTCAAGAAGCGGGTGCCGAGAATTTAATTATTGGTGCTAATTGTACGGTTCCCCGAGATATTGATCTTCAACATCTACAGTGGGCGATAGAATCAGTTCAAAAGGAAAGTGAAGGTTTGAAAAGTTATGAGTAATCAACAAAATGTATTATTAGATGCAACAGAAAAAATTCCGGTTAGTTTTTGGCGCCATTTTGCTGATGATGAAACTGTCGATGCACTAGAAAATCCAACAATTGCTACGATTAATATTCAAGGACATAAGGAATATGTTGAAGACTTACGTCCAGATTTTGTGAAGTTAATGAGTGACGGTTATTTTAATGTTCCATTTGACAATGTCACTGATTCTAAAAATATTGATGATTTAAATAAAATTCAACAGATACAAGATGATGATCCTTGGCTTACTGAGCAAGTCAAATTAGTGCAAGAGCAAAAAAAAGTTATTGGTCAGCGTAGAGGCTTTTATAATATTTTTTCACCAGTGACGATTTTAAAGTGGGCGCTCTATGATGCAGAAAATGAGCTGCCTGCCAAGGGAGATGAACGTTTAACTGAATTGTTTATTCAATACCCAGAGGAAATTAAGCATGTTCTAAACGTTCTAGCTAAGAGCATTATCAAGCAAGTGAAGGCGGTTGTAGTAGACGGTGGTGCTGACGGAGTCTATTACAGTACACAAGAATTACAGAGTTCAAAATATACCAAAGAATTGTTTGATGGTATACAAAAGAATGTTGATTTAAGTGTTATAGATGCAATTAAGTCTTTTAGTGATATTAGCATTCTTCATATCTGTGGTTTCAGCGGGACAAGTAACCATTTAGAGTGGTTTACAGACTATGACTTGCCAATTGTCAATTGGGCAGTGACAGTGGAAGGTGTTTCACTCCAACAGGGACAACAAATATTTAAGGACAAAGTTGTATTGGGCGGATTTGGTAATACAACAAATGATGTATTATACAACGGGTCTAAAGACGAAATAGAAGTGGCTGTACAAAGATTACTGTCTAATGTTGATAAAAAGCGTGTTATTATCGGTGCGGATTGCACTGTTCCCCGCGATATTCCTGTGGATCATTTGAGGTGGGCGATTGCCGCCGTACATGAAAACGTTGTGTAATGAGGAGAAGAGAGAATGGTAAATAAAAAAGGGATTGTTACCGCTGCGGTAGCCGTTGTCGTTATTGGTGGTGGTTTGACTATACGTCATCTTAATGCAGACAGCAACAAGGCGGCAACCAAAAAAGTAAGAACAATTAATGTGGCACATACACAAAACTATGTGCCATATGATTATGTGAAAAACGGTGTATCAAAAGGATATGAAGTTGATGTTTTGAAAGCCGTTGATAAGCTATTGCCTGATTATAAGTTTAAGTATCACCCAACATCAGATGAAGATTTATTAGTTGGCTTAGATTCAGGGAAATATGATGTTGGGGTGAAGGGTGCTTGGTGGACAAAAGAACGTGCCAAAAAGTACATCTTACCCAAGCAAGCTGTTGGTGCGTCTATCATAGGAATCACTTATCGAAAAGATGATAACTATAAGTCATTTGCCGAGTTTGCTAAAAAGTCAGGTAAGTTGGTGCCAATTTCACCACAGAATGGTCAATACGCAGTAGTACAGGAGTGGAACAAAAAACACCCTAACGAAAAAATCACATTAAAATCAGCTGATCAATTTACTGTTGGTGATGCATATAACTGGGTGCTGGAAGGCCGATATGATGCTTACTTTGATGTGAAGGTAAATTACCAAAATTCAGTTGTTAAGAGCAGTGGAGCTTACCATAGTTCAGCTGACAAATTGGCCTACATACCCTATAAGGGCATTAAGACTTATCCAATTATCAGTCGTGCCAATAAAGACAACTCTAATTTCTCGAAAGAATATGACCAAGCTATCAAGAAACTACAGAAGAACGGCACGTTGGAAAAGTTGTCACAAAAGTATTTCAAAGAAAATGTTTGGGACTTTGTCGGTGATAAATAAAGTTTCAGAATTAAGGAGTTAAGATGCCACCATTTAGTTTCAAATTTTTCCTATCGGTTTTTGGTGAGGTGCTACCTTATTTTCCAGTTACGCTACTCATCATTGTTACATCAATAATTTTTAGTTCCCTATTAGGGGCCTTAGTGGCTAGTGGGCAGCTTAGTCGATCACCAATATGGAGAACCTTGTCACAAGGTTATGTTTTTGTACTGCGCTCAACGCCACCCATCGTTTTATTGTTTTTAATTTTTTATGGGTTACCTAAATTATTATTACTATCCCTGAATATTAATATCAATGATTGGCAAAAATCGATTTTCGTCATTATCGCGTTATCCTTACTGTTTGCGTCAAATTTAGCAGAAGTGTTTAAATCTGCTTATTTATCTGTGAACACTGGACAACGTGAAGCGGCATTGATGGTAGGCTTATCAGAATGGCAGACATTTTATCGTATAACCCTACCACAAACAATCGTAGTCGCCTTACCCAATTTCGCAAATACCATCGCCGCATTAATTAAAGATGCAGCTTTGGCATATGCCATTGGATTATTAGACATGATGGGCGCAGGTGACAATCTGATTTCTAGGAATTTTGGACACCACTCACTTGAGACATATTTAGCGTTGGCAATTATTTATTGGCTTTTATTTGTAATCATTGAGCAAGGTGCGAAGTATTTAGAGAGATATTTTGGAAAAAGCCGTGCAATTGCATCAAATCCTGCGGAGGTTGTCGCATGAATGTACCATTTTTAATTCAAACTTTTTGGTCGGCTATAAAAGCTGTGCCAATAACACTATTAATCACCGGTGCGTCATTGCTCATTGGTTTGCCGCTTGGCTTTTTACTGGCATGGATTAAAATTAGAAAGATTCGTATACTTTATCCGCTTGTTGTCGCATACACATCGCTTATGCGAGCCACGCCGATGGTGTTACTGATTTTACTGTTCTATAGTACATTACCAAGCTTGTTGAATGTCCTAATTAACCAAAAACTACACTGGCATGTCACGGTGTTTGACACTAATCCCATTATTTATGCCATTATTGTTTTTGCTTTAATTGCAGTTGCAAATTTATCGGAAGTATTTCGATCAGCAATTTTGACGATTGATCCTGGACAAAAAGAGGCAGCTTTAATGGTTGGGCTGACGCCAATACAAGCTTATTATCGTATTATTATCCCGCAAGCATTGGTTTCTGCTGTGCCTAACATTGGTAATTTAACGTTAAACATTTTAAAGGGCACATCGCTTGCGTTTATGATGACGGTTCAAGAAGTAACGGCAGTTGCTAAAACAGCAGCCTCGTATACTTATGATTACACGGAAGCGTATATTGATATCTTTATAATTTATTTTATCCTAGGAACAATACTGCAAATTATTTTTAAATATCTGGAACGTTACTTAGGTCGACATAAGCTACGAGGAACAGTTGCATAGGGAGAACAGCATGTTAAAAGTCAGAAATTTCAGAAAAAAGTATCATGAACATGAAGTATTGAAAGGAATTGATATTGAAGTTAACCAAGGGGATGTAGTGGCATTACTTGGGCCATCAGGATCTGGTAAGACTACGTTTTTAAGAGGGTTAGCTTTTCTAACACCAGGAGATTCTGGTGTTATAGAATTTGATGATCAAAAAATAAGTATTGAATCAGCAACGCCTATTGATATTAAAAAGTTGCGACAAAAAATGGGTTTCGTTTTTCAAAATTTCAATTTGTTTGCTAATAAGACGGCTATACAAAATGTCGAAGAAGGTTTGATTATTGGGCATAAGGAGCCAAAAGAAATAGCTCGAAAAAAAGCGCAGGAAGCCCTACAAAAAGTAGGTTTATTGGAATTTGCAAATCATTATCCAAGTCAATTATCTGGTGGACAAGCCCAGCGAGTAGGAATTGCTAGAGCAGCAGCTTTAAATCCGGAGATTATTTTGTTGGATGAGCCGACGAGCGCGTTAGATCCTGAGTTAGTGGCGGATGTTTTGCAGGTGATTAAACAACTAGCTGATGAAGGGAAAACGATGATTGTCGTTACTCATGAGATGGCTTTTGCTCGTGATGTGGCTGACAAAGTAGTTTTTATGGATAAAGGTTTAGTTGTAGAGGAAAATGAACCTATTGAATTTTTTGATAATCCTAAGTCGCCACGTTTGAAGGAATTTTTAAGTCGTATTAGCGCTGCCAATGTTGCTGACAATAGTTTTGAGTATGAAAAGGCTAATCAAAAATAAGTTAAGCGCATTTTTTAGACTTGCAGAAGCATCTAGCAGAAAGTGTTTCACGTGAAACAGATAAAAATATTTAACTGGTTACTAGCGATCGGCTTGTTTTTCAGGTAAACTAGATATTATGGAAAACTTTCAAGAACAACTAAAAAACCGACGTACTTTTGCGATTATCTCCCATCCCGATGCTGGTAAAACAACCTTAACTGAGCAATTATTGTTGCATGGTGGGGTGATTCGTGAAGCCGGAACAGTTAAAGGCCGTGGGTCGAACAAATTAGCCTCATCTGATTGGATGGCGATTGAGCAGCAACGTGGTATTTCAGTAACGTCATCTGTATTGCAGTTTGACTATGAAGGTAAACGAATCAATATTTTGGATACACCAGGGCACGAGGACTTTTCAGAAGATACTTATCGTACTTTGATGGCTGTGGATTCAGTAGTCATGGTAGTCGATGCCGCCAAGGGTATTGAGCCACAGACTAAAAAGTTATTTGAAATTGTCTCACAACGGGGAATACCAGTCTTTACGTTCTTTAACAAAATTGATCGTGACGCTCGCCCAGCACTTGATTTGGTTGACGAGCTCGAAACTGTATTAGGAATTCAAGCTTACCCAATGAATTGGCCAGTCGGCTCCGGGCAGGTTCTGCAAGGCATTTATGATTTGCAGGCTGACCAACTTGTGCCCTTTAAGAATGCCACAACTCACTCCGAGATTGTCGATGAGGCGATGGACGAAATTGAATTATTGCGTGACGCGGGTAATCCATTTGATGAGGATAAAATTGCTCATGGGCAATTGACACAAGTATTCTTTGGCTCAGCGTTGGTTAATTTTGGTGTAACAGAATTCTTACGTGAATATTTGACGTATGCCCCAGCCCCAGCAGCAATGACAACAGTTGATGATAAAACAATCAATCCAGAAGATGCGCAGTTCAGTGGTTTTGTATTTAAGATACAGGCCAACATGGATCCCAGACATCGTGATCGTATTGCGTTTGTACGAATTGTGAGTGGTGAGTTTAATCGCGGTATGGATGTGTTATTACAACGGAATGGCAAGAAATTAAAGCTCTCGAACGTTACACAATTTATGGCTGAAGAACGTGAAAACGTCCAGACAGCAGTTCCTGGTGATATTATTGGTGTCTATGATACAGGAAATTTCCAAATTGGTGATACAATCTATTCTGGAAAGAAATCTATACAGTTCCCTGATTTGCCAACATTTACACCTGAATTGTTTAACCGTGTGGTTGCCAAGGATGTAATGAAGCAAAAATCATATCATAAAGGGATTGAACAACTCGTTCAAGAAGGAACTATTCAACTTTATAAATCATGGAATGGTGGCGACTACATTATTGGCGCTGTTGGACAATTGCAATTTGAAGTGTTCCAGTTCCGTATGGAAAACGAATATAATGTTGAAATTCAATTTGAACCCATTGGTTCCAAAGTTGCTCGCTGGATAAAGCCAGAACAATTAGATGAGAAAATGAGTTCATCACGTAATTTACTAGTAAAAGATCGGTATGATGAGCCAGTATTCTTATTTGAGAATAAATTCGCCTTGAATTGGTTCCACGATAAATACCCTGATGTCGAATTAGAAGAAAAAATGTAAAAATACCAAGCATATTGGAACGTCTGTGGACGTTCTTTTTTAATATCGTAATATGTTAGAATATAGTAACAAGAATATTGGAGAAAATCATGTCATATTATACACAACAACTTTTTAATGGCCAACGCGAACGTATTTTGCGTGTTGTTGATTCAAATGATGCTACACAAGCAACTGCTGGTTTTATTCATATTTTTGACGAACGGCGAGCTTTTGACTTTGAATATGCTAAAGAATTAACGAATGGTGAAATAACACAGGAACAGTTTGATGAGGAAGGAGAGTCGGTTAACACATTTAGCGTTAACTTTATGCCCTTGGCGCATGCTGAAGAGGAAGAAATTCCCAATGAATTGTTTGAGGAATGGGCTGGCTTAATTGGCCGTGAATATGCATTGGTTCCCAACTTACACATGAACATGTACCAACAGTCTTTGAAGCCTGAAATTGAGGAAATTGATAAGGATCTTTTCGAAGAAAGATTGTTGGAATTAGTCACACGTGTTCTCGGATCTTCTGTTGTTGGATTTGAAGAAAAATCTTTGACACTTTACCCAAGTTTTCTAGTACAAGAGCAACCTGAACAATCCGAACAAAAAGGGCCATCTACTCAAATAATACTACCAGAATAGTGAATATAGCGGCGGATGAATAGTATATTTAGCTAATTTAGCGAACGTTTTGTAAGCATTATCGTTAACGTTCGTTTTTTTTTGTGGTACAATGTTTGGGTCGATAAGACAAATAAAATCGGGGTAGATTGATGCGCGTTAAGTGCAGCGGAGACGGAATGTGAGCCGCTGACGAAACAAACTAATTAGCTAATCGTTTTTCGTATTAGCAATGAATGTTTGTGCGGTGCATCAGTCACATTCACCACTATATAAGGTGAACGCTCCACTCGGAGGTTCTATAGCATGGAAAATACAGCGCGAACGTGGGTTTTCCCAAAACTAGATACGCGTCAATTTGTTTTATTGGCGATGTTGATGGCACTTCACATGGTGCTGAGCAGGCTGACAGTCGGTACTAATGTACTTCAAGTAAGCTTTGCATTCGTAACAATGTCTCTTATTGCTAAATGGTATGGCCCGTTGTGGTCTATGTTAATTGCGGCAATACTAGACATTATCGGCGCAACAATTATTAATCCTGGTGCATTCTTTTTGGGATTCACTTTTACAGCAATGATTAGTGCGCTAATTTATTCACTGGCTTATTTCAAGCACGACAAAACAAGCTGGTGGCGAGTAAGTGTTGCCGTAGGGTTGGTATTATTAATTGCTAATATTGGTTTAAATTCAATTTGGTTGGTTATGATGTATCATACAGCACACGATTGGCCTTCATTTTTAGCCTTTATTACACCACGTGTCATTAAGAATTTAATTATGTTTCCCATTCAAGTAGGTATTTCGTATTTCCTTTTGAATAATCAGGTTATTAGTCACACCACGAAAAAGATTTTTAGTTAAACAGCTTAGGCTGTTTTTTTTGAAAGCAGGGGTTTTAATATGGTAAATGAATTTCCACAAGTTTTAACAATAGCAGGTTCTGATTCAGATGGATCCGCAGGTATGCAAGCAGATTTACATACATTTTTCATTAGAAAAACATACGGTATGAGTGTGTTAGTTGCTGCTGTGGCTGGAAACTCATATGGTATTCATGCTGCGGAAACATTGCCGCTACACTTTATTGACAAACAGTTTGAGGTTCTTGCTGACGATTTTAAAGTTCGTGCAAGTAAGACAGGAATGTTATCAGATGCTAGTTTAATTGAAGCAGTGGTAAAAGCTTATAAAAAGTTTGACTTTGGTCCCTTAGTAGTTGATCCGGTAATAACAACAAAACATGGTGCCCAGTTGTTAGAGGCAGCGGCCTTTGAGGCACTAAAAGAAAAACTTCTACCACTTGCAACAGTTGCAACTCCGAACTTTTTTGAGGCACAGTTGATAACTGGACGTATTATTGATAATGAACAGCAACAGGCAGTTGCTGCAAAAGATATTCAATCTCTGGGTGTCCAAAATGTTATTGTCAAAGGATGGCATAATCAAGATAACCAAAATGAGGTTGCTGACTATGTTCTTCTCGCGGATGGCTCTGATTTTTGGTTAAGGCACCCGTATTTTGATACTACACATATTAATGGTACTGGGGACACTTTAAGCGCTGCCATTGCCGCTGAAATTGCTAAGGGGAAAGACGTTGCTACAGCTATTCGCATTGCCCACGATGTGACGGCAACAGCGATTGAACATGAAATTGCTGTTGGACATAAGTTTGGACCAATTAATCACTGGGCAGCTCAAGACTATAACAAAAAAGAAGACAAATAATTTGTCTTCTTTTTTGTTATGATGCACCGGTGATATCACCATGAACAAGTCGTTTGAAAATATGACGATCCGCCCAAGCGATGTTACGTCCCTGTAAAAGGAAGGACATGACAGTACCAATACCGAGCGCCACGATTTGATGGCTAATGATGAGACAAATAATCGAAATACCAATTGCAACAGCGAAATTACTCATTTGAGCTTTACTAGCATTGCCACGGAAATAATCAAAGCGTAAGATATTCGTCAGATCATCTAAGGGGTGAAGAATCCAATTGACACGCTGGTATATGGAAATGGCCACACCAATTGTCCAAATTCCAAACAGGTCAAGAGGAATGCGCCACCACCAACTAAGTTCACGAATGCCTAACGAGATAAAGTAATTGGCGAATACACCAACTAAAATACTAAATGCCATACCGAAGAAAATATTACCAAGTAATCGCAACCAATTGATACGCATGGCTAACCACATATTTAAGAAAGCCACAGAAATAGCTGTAATAGCTAAAAAGATACTAATTTGCCAGCCAGTGGTATTAGATAGGTTAGCGGCGCTAGCGGTCCATGGGGCTGAACCCATGGCGCTAGCTACGCTTAATCCATTACCAAATGAGTTAATGATTAAAGAGATAAAAAAGAAACTAATTTTTTGTTTGTATCCCAGTTGATAAAATTGACCATCTATATAGTACATTGTGTATTTTTTTCCTTAGTTGATTATCTTCTTATTATAGCATTAAGAAAGGTGCTTAAAGATAGTTTACAAAATCACAATTAAGGTATAGAATATATGCATTAGAAAATTGTGAGGAAAAAAACAATGTCAGAAAATAAAGTCGCTTTAGTAACTGGAGCTGGGCAAGGAATTGGACAGGCAATCGCAGAACGATTGTCAAAAGATGGGTTTAAGGTTGCCTTAGTTGGACGTCATATTGAAAAAGTACAAAAAGTAGCTGATGAAATTAATAAAAATGGTGGTGAAGCCATTGCTATTAAGGCTGACGTAGCAAAGCGTGATGAAGTTTTTGCGGCTGTTAAAGAAACAAAAGAAAAGTTTAACGGTTTTGATGTAATTGTTAATAATGCTGGTGTTGCTCCTACGACACCAATCATGTCTGTCACAGAAGACGACATGAACTGGACGTGGGGCATTAACGTAAATGGTATTGTTTGGGGAACTCAGGCAGCAGTAGACGCATTCAAAGAATTTGGTCATGGTGGCAAAATTATTAATGCAACATCTCAAGCTGGTGTTCAAGGTAACGCTAATTTAACTGCCTATGGATCAACAAAGTTTGCTATTCGTGGTATTACACAAACAACAGCTAGAGAATTAGCAGAGTTTGGTATTACAGTAAATGCATTTGCGCCTGGAATTGTTAAGACACCAATGATGGAAGATATCGCTCATGAGGTTAGTGTAAATGCTGGCAAAGACGATGAGTGGGGCATGGCACAATTCTCTGAAGGAATCGCTATGGGACGTTTGAGTGAACCAGAAGACGTTGCTAATGTCGTCTCTTTCCTTTCAAGTGAAGATTCAAACTATGTCACTGGACAAACATTGATTGTCGATGGCGGTATGGTATTTAGTTAATAAGTATTCAAAGTAAACAAAAAAGTATCCCACATATTTAATTTGGGATACTTTTTTGTTTTCAAAATGGCGTTTATGTGATTTACTATACAATTGATCTATGATAATGTTAGCGTTTCCAAACGTTGTTAAAACAGCATTTTGGAAACTTTTTTAAATATAGTTGCTTTTTTACAGTAGATGATATATACTTATATTGTTAATAAATGAGCAAGTAAAGGAGCATAAAATTATGGCAGAAGCAATTGCAAAAAAGCCCGCAAAAAAGGTTTTGACACCTGAAGAAAAAGCGGAACTACAGACACAAGCTGAGAAAATGACCGAGGGTTTGGTAGAAAAATCACAAAAAGCATTAGCTGAATTTTCAACATTTTCTCAAGAACAAGTTGATAAAATTGTTGCAGCTATGGCTTTAGCTGGTTCAGAAAATTCACTGCTATTAGCCCACGCTGCTCATGATGAAACGGGTCGTGGTGTTGTAGAAGACAAGGATACGAAAAACCGTTTTGCATCAGAGTCTGTTTACAACGCTATTAAATTTGATAAAACGGTTGGTGTCATTAGTGAAGATAAGATTCAAGGGAAAGTTGAACTAGCAGCGCCACTAGGTGTTTTGGCAGGAATTGTTCCAACTACAAATCCAACATCGACAACTATTTTTAAATCAATGTTGACAGCAAAAACGCGTAACACGATTATCTTTGCTTTCCATCCTCAAGCACAAAAGTCATCAGTGCTTGCTGCACAAATTGTTTATG
Organism: Leuconostoc sp. JNUCC 76; assembly: GCF_053667755.1. Lineage (NCBI taxonomy): Bacteria > Bacillati > Bacillota > Bacilli > Lactobacillales > Lactobacillaceae > Leuconostoc > Leuconostoc sp. JNUCC 76. The sequence continues at coordinate 103,407 of NZ_CM132206.1, forward strand.
ATGCTGCGGTTAAAGCAGGCGCACCGGAGAACTTTATCCAATGGATTGAAAAGCCTTCACTATATGCAACAAGTGCGTTGATACAAAATCCTCATATTGCTTCAATTTTAGCTACTGGTGGACCATCGATGGTTAATGCAGCTTTGAAGTCAGGAAATCCATCAATGGGTGTTGGGGCTGGAAATGGTGCAGTTTATATTGATGCAACTGTTGACACAGATCGTGCCGTGTCTGACTTGTTGTTATCAAAGCGTTTCGATAACGGCATGATTTGTGCCACAGAAAATTCAGCCGTTATCCAAGCACCAATCTATGACGAAATTTTAACTAAGTTACAAGAACAAGGTGCATATCTTGTTCCTAAGAAAGACTACAAGAAAATTGCTGATTATGTCTTTAAGCCTAACGCAGAGGGATTTGGTATTGCTGGCCCTGTTGCTGGTATGTCAGGTCGCTGGATTGCTGAACAAGCTGGCGTAAAGATTCCTGATGGTAAAGATGTACTTTTGTTCGAATTAGATCAGAAGAACATAGGTGAAGCGTTATCTTCTGAAAAGTTATCGCCATTACTTTCAATTTATAAAGTTGAGAAACGTGAAGAAGCTATTGAGACGGTTCAATCATTATTAAACTATCAAGGCGCAGGACACAACGCAGCAATTCAAATTGGCTCACAAGATGATCCATTCATTAAAGAATACGCTGATGCTATCGGTGCTTCACGAATTTTGGTTAACCAACCTGACTCAATCGGTGGTGTTGGAGATATTTATACAGATGCTATGCGTCCATCGTTGACACTTGGTACCGGATCATGGGGGAAGAATTCATTGTCTCATAACTTATCAACATACGACTTACTTAATATTAAGACCGTGGCTCGCCGCCGTAATCGTCCTCAATGGGTTCGTTTACCTAAGGAAGTTTACTACGAAGCCAACGCCATTACTTATTTACAAGATTTGCCTACTGTAAACCGTGCATTTATTGTCGCTGATCCTGGTATGGTTCAGTTCGGATTTGTCGGTAGAGTGCTAGGCCAACTTGAGTTACGTCAAGAACAGGTTGAAACAAATATCTACGGTTCAGTTAAGCCTGACCCAACTTTGTCACAAGCTGTTGAGATTGCTCGCCAAATGGCAGACTTCAAACCAGATACAGTTATTTTACTGGGGGGTGGTTCAGCGCTTGATGCCGGTAAGATTGGTCGTTTCTTGTATGAATACTCAACACGCCATGAAGGTATTTTAGAAGATAATGAAGCCATTAAGGATTTGTTCCTAGAACTACAACAAAAGTTTATGGATATCCGTAAGCGAATTGTTAAATTCTATCATGCGCGTTTGACACAGATGGTTGCGATTCCAACAACTTCAGGTACCGGATCAGAAGTAACACCATTTGCCGTTATTACAGATGATGAAACACATGTAAAGTATCCATTAGCCGATTATGAATTGACACCGGAAGTTGCTATTGTTGATCCAGAATTTGTTATGACTGTGCCAAAACGTACAGTATCATGGTCCGGATTAGATGCTTTGTCACATGCTTTGGAATCATATGTTTCAGTAATGGCCTCAGAGTTTACACGCCCTTGGGCATTACAAGCCATTAAGTTAATCTTTGATAACTTAACAAACTCATACAATTATGATCCTAAGAATCCAACTAAAGAGGGTCAGAATGCTCGTACAAAGATGCACTATGCTTCAACGTTGGCAGGTATGTCATTTGCGAATGCTTTCTTAGGACTTAACCACTCACTAGCACACAAGACAGGTGGAGAATTTGGTTTGCCACATGGTATGGCTATCGCTATTGCAATGCCACATGTAATTAAGTTTAATGCGGTAACAGGAAATGTAAAGCGCACACCATACCCACGTTACGAAACATACACCGCACAAAAAGATTATGCAGATATTGCACGTTACTTAGGTTTAAAAGGTGATACAGATGAGCAACTAGTCGATGCATTGATTGCAGAAATCAAGAAGTTGGCTACATCTGTTGGCGTTAATCAAACATTATCAGGTAACGGCGTTTCAAAACACGATTTTGATGCCGGCTTGGAAAAGATGATTGATTTGGTTTACAACGATCAGTGTACACCTGGAAATCCACGTCAACCTAGCTTGGCAGAAATCCGTCAATTATTGAAAGATCAGTTCTAATAGAAAAGGCCTTACAACTAAGTAAGGTCTTTTTATTTTTAACGTTTTGTCAATTTAACAACACCCTCCCAACGGGCAGTTTGTGGGAACATGTCAATACTTTGAATGTAATCAACTTTGTAAGCTTTTGACAAATCAACCAAATCACGAGCTAAAGTTGAGGCGTTACATGAAATATACACGAACTTTTCAGGTTGTGTGCGCAAAATTTCTCGACGCAGTGCAGTGTCTAAACCTGTGCGTGGTGGATCAACAACTAATGCATCAGCGATCCATCCTTCTGCTTGCCACTTAGGGAACAGTTTTTCAGCCGTGCCCACTTCATAGTGAGCATTACTAATATGATTTAAAGTAGCATTTTGATTGGCATCATCAACTGCCTCGGGGATAATTTCCATACCACGAATTTCGCCAGCCTTGTCAGCTAAGGACAGACCGATTGTACCTACACCAGCATATGCATCGACTAGTTTATCAGCGTGCGTCAAATCAAGTGCTGCCAAGGCTTGATTATAAACCACGGACATTTGCGTATGATTTAACTGCATGAAAGCACGTGGTGACAATTGGAATGTTTTCCCGAGTACCTTTTCTTCGATGTAGTCCTTACCCCAAAGCTTAAGTGTTTCTTCACCCCAAACGAGGCTAGTACGACCGGGGTTATAATTTTGAAAAATACCACGAACTTCTGGTAGAGCCTGATTGATTGCTTCAATCAATGCAGTATCACCAGGGAACCCGTCTGTGTTTGTGATAAATGTTAGTTGTACTTCGCCGGTTGTCTGAGATACACGAGCAACAATAGTTTTTACCGTACCACGATTTTTATCTTCATTGTAGATTGAGACAGATAATTTATCGAGTAATCCACGAACGATACGCATAACTTTCATCGTGGCTGGGGTCTGTGTATGTACAACTGGTAAATCAACCAATTCATGACTACCGCGTTTATACATCCCTACACTTAATTCATCACCAATTTTTCGAACGGGGAATTGGGCTTTGTTACGGTATTCATACGGATGATCCATACCGATTGTGTCACGTATGTCATAATTAGACCAGCCTTTTGGTTGGAATTTTTCAAGCGATTGCACGAGTACATCTTTTTTGAAGCGTAATTGTGCTGGATAATTCATATGCTCCAACTCAAATCCACCAACACTATTTGCGAATTCATCAAGCGGTTTGACTCTATCTGGAGATTTTTCACGTATTTTTAAGACTTTAGCGGCGATATATTTTGGTTCTACTTCAGTAACCTTTACAACAGCCACTTCATCAGGTAAAGCGCCAGGTACAAATACAATCTTACGTTTAAAGTAGCCAATTCCTTCACCATTAATACCGAGGCGTTTGATTGTTAATGGGAAGTTTTGGCCAACACGTACGTTGACACCTTCACTCGTGTTGCCTCTTGGTGCGCCAGACTTACGCGGGTCAAAATTTTTACCATAATATGGTTTTTTACCGTTATTGTTGCGACTTTTTTGATACGGTCGCTTGTTTTGTTCTGTCATATTCATCTTTCTGCATTGCAATGCCCAAGGTTCATTATTATGTAACCATCATAACATGATAGCATGAAAAGTCAGGAGATGGGGACTACAAATGTTTGATAAGTGTGATAATAGAGTCGATAAATGTTTTGAAACAGCAGCAATATCCAACTTAAAGCCAACACGAAGGCAACAATCTCGAAGGTTGTTAGAGACAGATAACCTACCCATTGAAATAAAATCATACTGGTTACTAGGATTGCACAAATGATATAGGATGTTGCTTCAAATTCACGCGGTGCATTGGGTAGTAACCAACGGTTACCCAACATCATAATTAAAATAAAGTAGATTAAAAAATTGGCCATTTGATCATGCAAAATATGAAGCCGTCCAGCGTTGTTTGGAAACAGACCGACACCAGCTAATGACAAAGCCGATAAATTTAGCAATATGCGCAATGTAATAAGACGTCGGTTATGGCGCAGAATTTTTTGTAAAGGAACGAATAGATAATCTACTAACGCCAACCAGATTAACCCAGCTAGAATTAAAGTTGCGTTAAACTGCCAAGAGTCCAGCGCATTATCAGTTCCTAAAAAACTTAGATTATATTGCCACCACATACGCGAACTATTTGTAACCATCGCTGTTAGTACACCGCCAATGATAGTCATTACAAAAATTGAGGTAATAAATAGGGTAGAGATTGATAAAGCTGAATAAATCATTAAAAAGTTAATAATTCCATTAAACATGGTAAATAGCGCAATGGACGTGAATAAATCAAACGATGCGGTTTGAAATAAGTAATTAATTGCCCAAAAGAATCCTGATGTCACAAAAGCTAAGATAATAGCAAAAGCTACGGTTAAAGCTGGTAAGACGCGCCAACTGGTTTTACGCCGCAGCTTATCAATTTGTTGTCGTTGTTGCTGAAAATATATTAAAAGGAACATGAAAATCCCGCTGATCTCACTTAACATAATGACGGCACTAGCAATAGAGTTGTCGCCACCCAAAGGGATACGAAACATTTTTTCCTCCACAGCATAAATTGTGAAAATGATTGCCATCACCATAGAAGGAATCAAAAAATGTCGCAACGACAATGTTTGACGTTCATTAGGATTATTTGTCTGCTGTATGATCAGTTGGCCATTTCTAAGCGTGAGATTTAGTGGTTGATTGTGTTTTAAATGTAGCTCGCTAACAATTTCATCAGGCAATGTGAGTTGATACGGTGTTTTTGACATAATTCTCTCCAATATATTCTAGTTTAGCATGTTCATAAAAGGAGATTGAAAAGAACAAGTATTTTTTAATATTTTATATTTGGTATATCACATTTGTGTTATATCAAATATGTGTTATAATATAAACGTAGAGAGGAACAGAAAAAGTAGCAGATGTGACTCAGATACCTCTCGAGTTAAAGGAGATGTGGATAAATGATTAAACGCAGAAACTTTATTAACGACTTTGTACACAATCGCGTGCGAGGTCAGACTGAATAGGATGGCGATTAGTAATGAGATTTGATATAAAGGCTTACTTAGATGATAATTCACTAACAATTTACCGCGTAGCAAAGGAATCTGGTTATGGATACACAACGATACACAAATCGTTTAACAAAACACAATCGGACGCCACGAGCTTGAACATGCGTGATTTAGATGCTCTGGCTAAGGTACAACATAAACAAATGTGGGAAGTGCTGAGGGAATTAGAAAAACTTTATTTTGATGAATGATAAACGTGCTTGGGGTAAGCACAAGCACATAGAAAACTAAAAGGAGATTTTAGACTATGGCTAACAATAATTTTTTTAATAACGATCCATTTGGATCAGACATGAATGACATTTTTAATAATATGATGGGCAATATGAATGGTATGAACTCTGAGAACCGACGTTATTTAATTAACGGTCGTGAGGTTTCACCTGAAGAATTTGCTCAATATCAACAAACTGGAAAACTACCACAAGGCCTTCAAGCAGCCAATGCTACAAATGGTCAGCCAGTTGCGCAACAATCTGGGCAACCTGGACAAGTAAAGCCGGAAGGAATGTTGGCAAAGCTTGGACGTAACTTGACGAACGAGGCACGCGATGGCTTGCTTGATCCAGTTATTGGACGTAACAAAGAAATTCAAGAAACGGCTGAAATTTTAGGACGTCGTACAAAGAACAATCCAGTGTTAGTTGGAGATGCTGGTGTTGGTAAGACAGCGGTGGTTGAAGGTTTGGCACAAGCAATTGTTAATGGGGATGTCCCAGCAGCAATTAAGGACAAGGAGATTTACAGTATCGATATCTCAAGTCTTGAAGCTGGTACTCAATTCCGTGGTGCTTTTGAGGAAAACATCCAGAACCTAATGAAAGAAGTTAAACAAGCGGGCAACGTTATCCTGTTCTTTGACGAGATTCATCAAATTTTAGGTGCTGGTTCAACAGGCGGTGAAGATGGCGGTAAAGGATTAGCTGATATTATTAAGCCAGCTTTGAGCCGTGGTGAAATTTCAGTAATTGGTGCGACAACGCAAGATGAGTATCGTAACACGATTATGAAGAACGCTGCGCTAGCTCGTCGTTTTAATGAAGTGACTGTGAATGCACCATCACCTAAAGATACACTTGAAATTTTGAAGGGAATTGCGAAGTTGTATGAAAAGCATCACCATGTTTCATTGCCTGAAAACGTGTTGAAGGCAGCTGTTGATTACGCTGTACAATATATTCCACAACGTTCATTACCGGATAAGGCAATTGATTTACTTGATATGACAGCTGCTCACCTGTCAGCTAAAAACCCAGTGACAGACAAAGTTAGCTTAGAAAAGCAAATGACTGATATTAAGGCAAAGCAGGAAAAGGCTGTTGCTGATGAAGACTATGAGGCTGCTTTGAAGTATAAGAACCAAATTGCTGATTTGGAAAAGAGAATTGGTAGTGCGGAGGAAGCCAAAAAGGTTGAGGCAACGCCGAACGATGTAGCCGAATCCGTGGAGCGTTTGACTGGTATTCCTGTGGCACAGATGGGTGCATCAGATATCGAACGTTTGAAGACAATTGGTGATCGTTTGGCTGGTAAAGTTATTGGTCAAGATGAAGCTGTCAGTATGGTTGCTAAAGCCATTCGTCGTAACCGTGCGGGATTTGATGAAGGAAACCGACCAATTGGTTCGTTCCTGTTCGTCGGCCCAACTGGTGTTGGTAAGACGGAGTTAGCAAAGCAACTAGCTTTGGACATGTTTGGTAGCAAAGATAACATTGTTCGTTTGGATATGAGTGAGTATTCGGATTTGACGGCGGTATCTAAGTTAATTGGTACAACTGCTGGGTATGTTGGCTATGATGATAATAGCAACACACTAACTGAAAAAGTCCGTCGTAATCCTTATTCAATTATTCTCCTTGATGAAATTGAAAAGGCCAATCCACAAGTACTAACGTTGTTATTACAAGTGATGGACGATGGACGTTTGACAGATGGTCAAGGAAATGTTGTTAACTTTAAGAACACCGTAATCATTGCAACATCTAATGCTGGATTTGGACACAACTCAAGTGATAAAGATGAAGATTTGATGGCTAAATTGGCACCATACTTCCGTCCAGAGTTCTTGAACCGCTTTAACGGTGTAATCGAGTTTAGTACGTTGACTAAGGATGATTTGAAGCAAATTGTTGATTTGATGTTAGATGATGTCAATAAGACATTGGCTAAGAAAGAGTTGACATTACGCGTGTCTGACGAAGTTAAGGATCACTTGATTGAAGATGGTTATGATGAAGCCTTAGGTGCACGACCATTACGTCGAGTAATTGAGCAACAAATTCGTGACCAAGTAACGGATTTCTACTTGGATAATCCGGGTGAAAAAGCCTTAAGTGCAGATTTGGTCGATGGTAAAGTGGTCATCTCAGCTGTTGTTGAGAAGACTGCGGTTACTAACTAATGTTTGAAAAAACCACGTTCGTGTACAGAACGTGGTTTTTATTTTGCTTTCAATGAACAATTTATTTAGCATGGTATAATGAATTCATTAAACTAAAGGACGTCTCCATGATTATTCAACATGCAATTCTCCATATACTGGACACGAATACAGGTAGTCTCATTGCATCGCAAGGAGAAATGAACGTCGACAATGTTGGCGTTCATGAATATATTGAAAAGCTGGTTAATAAAATCTACAAAGGTGACATCAAGACAGGGCATTTGTTGCCAGATAGTTATCTGGACAATATGATTAAGCAATCGGATTTTCCGGAATTAACGACACAATTGGCCACTAAATTATTTGATACGATTTCTGCTAGTGAGTCTATTCCAGCTGGTGATTTGTTAAGTTTTCAGGCTACAATTGATGAAGGGTCAATCTTTGGATTAATCAAGCTCAACTTCGGCGCTCGTTATGCTCACGCAGTAGAGTACGAAGATGATCAGATGGTGAATAATTTGGTGCTTAATCAGTCAATTTTACCGGCTGCAACGCAAACAGTTGATGAAGCCATTTTGGTAAATGTCGATGATGGTAGCTATCAATTGTTGGAAAAGAAACAACTGATTGATGGACATCGTGTGCCTTATTTTTCAGAAAATTTTTTGGAAATAAAGCCTGAAATTTCAGCAAAAGAAAATATCCAAGTCATTAAGCGTACAATTAAAAATATTGCTGAAAAATATGACGAGCCAGAACATGAGGTACTCGCTGCAACGCAGGAAGTGATTTACAATAGTTTAGCAGAGACGGGTAGTATTAGTACGGATGTTATTGCAGAAAAGGTTTTTGGTGATAACGTCACAGCTAAACAAGAATATCAAGAAAAGCTGACTGAGAAATCATTGCCAACGGAAGTTTCGGTTGTTAATTCCGAGAAGTATGAGAAAAAGTATCGAACACAAAAATTTAAGCTTGATTCAGGAATTGAAATTTCGATTCCGGTTCATGTTTATCAAGATTTGAGTAAAGTTGAATTTGTAAATAACGCTGACGGTACGATTACCTTAATGATTAAAGATATCGAATCAATATTAAATAAGTTCAATGTTTAGAAGGAGAAAATAATGCCTTATCAAGATTCTTATGTTGCTAAAATTCGTGAAAAAATTGGTCACGACTTTGAGCTCGTAATGCCTACGATAGATGTGGTCATTGCCAATCCAAAAGGTGAACTATTGATGATTTATAACCGTGATTTTGATGGTTGGGCCTTTCCAGGTGGTTATATTGAACCAGAAATGTCATGGCAAGAAAATGCAGCCCGAGAAGCTTTGGAAGAGTCAGGTATTCGTGCTAATGCAAAAGATTTGCAATTGATTGGCTCTGTTTCAGGTGCTAATTATCGCACACAATATCCGAATGGTGATCGTGTGAAGTTATATACCAATGTATTTTTGCTCACAAAATGGTCAGAAGAGCTAGATACGATAGATGATACAGAGATTGACGGAAAAAAGTGGATGGCATCGAAGACGATTGATCATATACATCTGACATTTTCTGGTCGTGCAGTATATCAGGCATATCGTCAGTTCAAAAAAGCTGGTCAAGTACAAATGTTAACAATCAATAGTGAATTGCAACGTTTCCTGGATGCTCAAGATGGTCGTATTACTGATGTGAATACCTATGATGATGCCATTGCTGAATTATCTGCTGGACAAAAGAAAACGCATTGGATGTGGTTTGTATTACCACAACTCCGAGGACTAGGGACTAGTGAACGGGCAATATATTACGGCATTAAGGGTATGCAAGAAGCACGTGAATATCTAGCCGATGATGAGTTGCGTAGACGGTTGGAAAAAACTTTGCAAACTATTTTAGCAATAGAATCATCAGATCCAGTTGCTATATTTGGAGAAGTTGATTCTAAAAAATTGCAGGCTAGCTTAACGTTGTTTGCTCAAGTTTCTGAAACGCCTGACTTATATCAAAAAGCATTAGTAAAATTTTTTAATGGTGATTTACACCAACCAACATTGGACTTATTGAACAAATAAAAAGGACAACGAAATTGTCCTTTTTATTTATGCTGTCGTTTTCGGTGCGTGGAGAACAAGACCATGTTCAGGTGTACGCGCATTGATAACAATATCTTCAACTTTAAAAATATGTGCTAATTCAGTTTCTGTAAACTTATTTTTCTTTTCAGCAACTTCACGCAAAGATTTACCTGTACGAAGGGATTCTTTAGCGATTTTAGCAGCTTCTTTGTAACCAATCATAGGAGCCATTGCAGTTGCAAAACTCACTGACAAATCAATATCTTGTGAAAGACGATTTTTGTTTACTGTAATACCATCAATACCATTGATGCGTAAAGTGTTCATGGCTTGTTGTAGATGTTCGATTCCAGTGATTAAGCTTTTGAAAATGATGGGCTCAAATGCATTTAATTCCAATTGACCAGCTTCGCTTGCTGCCGTAACAGTGGTATCAAAGCCAATCATTTCAAATGCAACTTGGTTCACAACTTCTGGAATGACCGGATTAACTTTACCAGGCATAATCGATGAACCGGCTTGCTTTGAAGGTAAGTTAATCTCATGTAATCCCGAACGTGGGCCAGAGCTGAGTAAGCGTAAATCATTAGACATTTTAGATAGATTAACTGCTAAGTTTTTTAATGAACCAGACAAGGCAACATAGGAATCCAAGTTTGATGTTGCATCAAATAAATCGTGGGCTTGCTCAAGTGGAAGCCCAGTTATGCTAGCTAAGTTAGGGACAATGTGCACTTGATAATGATAACTCACGTTAATACCAGAACCAATAGCTGATCCGCCCAGATTTAATGTGTACAGCTCATTGCGGGCAGCTTCGATACGTTTAAAATCCCGACGAAGTGGTTTTAACCAAGCATGGAAGGTATTTCCTAAGGTCATGGGCACAGCATCTTGTAGCTGTGTACGACCCATTTTGTAAGTTGTTGAAAACTCGTCGGCTTTGTTACCAAGAGCGTCTACCAATAATGTTAATTCTGAAAAAAGTGGTTCGAGTAGTCGGATAAGAGCAATTTTTCCTGCGCTAGGATAAGTATCATTGGTACTCTGACCCATATTAACGTGGTCATTTGGGTTAACATAGTCATATTCACCACGTGCACGGCCAACCTGCTCAAGAGCTGTATTAGCAACAACTTCATTGACGTTCATGTTGGTACTTGTACCAGCACCACCTTGAACGTCACTAATTGGAAACATTGTAAGATCGATTGGCTGACTTAACAAAATTTTTGTTGCATCAACAATATGTTTAGCAACGGCACGATCTAGATTACCAGATGTAGCATTTGTTTGTGCCGCGGCCTGTTTAATTTCTAAAAAGGCTCGAATGATTTCTGGATGGGTTGTTTCTTTTGAAATTGGAAAGTTATTTAGCGCACGTTGAGTGTGTGCCCCGTAGTAGACATCTTTGGGTACGTTGATTTGGCCAAGTGAATCTGATTCTGTGCGCATATTGCTTCTCCTTACTGGTTATGAGAATATTTTACCGCAAAAAATAACTATACCAATTTTATTTGTTAAGTTTTATGACACCATTTTTTCTTTCTTAATTAGAAAAAAGCACCCTTTAAGGTGCTTCAATAATTTCAACGCCATCATCACTACCAATGACTACCCGGTTAACAACATCAGTGAACAGACCGTGCTCTACAACACCGACCATATTAATTAATTCTTGACCTAAATCACGTGGATTTTCGATAACGGGAACATGCAGATCAATGAGGTAATTTGCTGAATCTGTACGTACAGGGTTGCCATTTTGATCTAAACGCCAAGTAGGATGGAACCCATCGGCAGTAAAGCGTTTAAATAATTGGTCAGATCCATATGGAATAATTTCGACTGGCAAATACTGATTTAGTTTGGGTACACGTTTGCTACTGTCCACAACCCAGATATTCTCACGAGAGTTAAACGCAACGATCTTTTCCCATAAAAGCGCGGCTCCGCCACCTTTGATGGCTGAGAAATCATCCGAAATTTGGTCAGCTCCATCAATTGTAAGATCAATTTTATCGACATCATCAACGTTGTACATAGGGATTCCTAGTTTTGCAGCATTGCGCCTTGTCTTTTCAGAAGTAGGGACGCCGACGATTTTTAAATTTTCATTGGCTACGCGTTCACCTAAAGCGGTAATGACTTGAGCAATTGTCGATCCAGAGCCAATGCCCACTACCATACCGTCCTGAACAAAGTCGGCGGCGCGGCGACCTGCAATAATTTTTTGTAAATCCTGTGATGAACTCATGATTTGTATTCAATCTCCTGATAAATGTCGGGGTAACGTAAAAATGCTTCTTTTACATAAGGACAGACGGGTTTTATTGTCATGTTTTTGGCACGCGCATCAGCAACAATCGTGTCTAGCAATTGTTTAGCAACACCTTGCCCACGTAGAGATGGGTCCACTACGGTTGAATTAATTGAATAGGTTTGCCCGTCGTTGATTACTGTATAAGTAATCTGAGCGATAGCTTTGCCGTTTTTTTCCAAGAAATAACGACCATTTTCGTGTTGGAATTCCATAATAATTTCCTCTCGTTTTATTATAACAGCATAATGATTAGCGATATTTAATTGAGTAGGTGAAAATTTACTATTTACCTATGATACTAACATAATTTGTGCTGGTCTGTGCTACTTGTTCTGACCATTTTTAAACCATCTAACATTTTATAATTTAATGTATATTTTTTTAAATAAGGACGATATATCGTATAATAAGGGATAAACTATTTATGAAGAGGTGTACTTATTATGACACGTGGATTTGAGATTGTTAGCAAATATGCTGACGAGAATATTAACGTTCCAAAGCGCAGCACACAACAAGCAGCAGGTTATGATTTTGAAGCCGCAGTGGATATCACTATCCCTAGCGTTTTGAGTAATAATTTTTTCAAGGGACTCAATATTTTATCGCTTGGAAAACTTTCAAAGCTACGTGATAATGAAGATTTACAAAATATACTCAAACCGGTACTTATTCCAACGGGTATAAAAGCTTACATGGGGGAAGGTGAATACTTGCAACTTGTTTCGCGTTCAAGTGGACCTATTAAAAAGCGTATAATGATGCCTAATGCAGTTGGTATCGTAGATGCTGATTACTATAATAATGAAAGCAATGAAGGGGAAATTTTCTTTCAGTTTATTAATTTTGGCCTTAAAGATGCTCATATTAAAAAAGGTGAGCGCATCGGTCAAGGCATATTTTTGCCCTATTTATTAGCTGATGGCGATGATGCTGTGGAAAAGTCAGATCGTAAGGGTGGCTTTGGTTCAACAGGGCAATAATAGCTTTTATCATTATGTTAGAACGAATTAAATGAAAGGACTAGGATATCGCTAAAATAAAAACACAATTTATATGTTCCAACTGCGGTTTTGTTTCGGCGCGGTATTTGGGACGCTGCTCAAATTGTGGTGAATGGGGCACGCTTGTTGAAGAAAAAATCCAACCAGAATCAAATGATCGTAAAAGTCGTGTGAGTCTAGATGGACGCAATGCTAAAGTTGAAAAAATAAACGAGATTACATCTGAAGAGACACCGCGCGTGGCAACTAAGCTTAAAGAACTAAACCGAGTTTTAGGTGGTGGTGTTGTCCCAGGTTCCATGGTTTTGATTGGTGGTGATCCTGGTATCGGTAAGTCAACATTACTACTTCAAGTATCTGGACAACTGGCTCAAGAAGGTCGGGTACTATATGTAACCGGCGAAGAGTCTGCCACACAAGTGAAATTGCGTGCCGACCGCTTAGGTGTTGGACACGATGAGTTTTATTTATATCCGGAAACGGATATGACGGCCGTGAAAAAGCAGATTGAGGAATTACAACCGAATTTTGTTGTTATTGACTCGGTACAAACCATGCAGGAACCTGATGTCTCATCGGCTGTTGGATCAGTATCACAAATTCGAGAAGTGACAGCCGATCTGTTGCAAATCGCTAAGACTAATAATATTTCGATATTTATAGTAGGGCATGTGACTAAAGATGGCGCCATAGCGGGACCCAAAATTTTGGAGCACATGGTCGATACAGTATTGTACTTTGAGGGAGATAGTAATTATAAGTATCGAATTCTGCGTGCGGTTAAAAACCGGTTTGGCGCAACGAATGAATTAGGCATTTTTGAAATGCGTAATGGCGGTTTGATAGAAGTGGCTAATCCCTCTGAGATTTTCTTAGAAGAACGCTTATCTGGTGCCACTGGATCAGCGATTGTGGTCGCGTTAGAAGGATCACGACCTATTCTGGTTGAATTACAAGCCCTAGTAACGCCGACCGTATTTGGTAATGCACAGCGTACAGCAGCAGGACTCGATAGAAATCGTGTGTCATTGATTATGGCAGTATTAGAAAAACGCGCTAACTTATTATTACAAAATCAAGATGCGTATTTAAAGGCAGCAGGTGGCGTGAAACTTGATGAACCAGCAATTGATTTAGCAATCGCTGTTGCTCTGGCTAGTTCATATCATGATAAAGAATCAAGGCCAAGTGATGTCTTTGTTGGCGAAATTGGTCTAACTGGTGAAGTCCGTAGCGTAGCAGATATTGAAGGGCGATTAAAAGAAGCTAAAAAATTAGGCTTTAAGCGTGCTATTGTTCCTAAAAACAATTTAAATGGTGTTGAATTACCTCATGGTATTCAAGTTATTGGAGTAACAACGTTAAGTGAGGCGCTAAAAATTGCCTTAGGAGAATGATCATGTCAGAGCATTTATTAACAGGGTTGGCTGACATCAATAGTGCTCTCTATGAACATGTTGAGAAAGGGAAAGCTTACAGCGTACGTTTTTTTGTCGGGGTAATGATATTTTGTACATTATTGCTGTTTTTGCTTATCGGAGCAGCAGTCACGTTCTTTTTGATGGGAATTGTTTTCGAACAACTAGAATGGATAGCAATGATTTTGGTATTCTTTTCGGTATTAGTTACGGGGATGGTTGGCTGGTTATCATGGAAATGGGGACAACTACTTTGGCAGCTTTTAAAACAAGTCGATGAAACTGGGCATTACTACGCCCATGATAAAATACGTGCCAGTGACCAAACAAAAAGCCATTTAGGTAAACATTTTTAAATAGCTAAACAAAAAAGGGCCTTCCTAGAAAGGTCCTTTTTTATTATGAAGGTTGTACTAGCCGTGCGCGCTTTTTTTGGAAAGCAACAATAACTAGGTGAATGATAATAGCTACGATGCCAATGGTCAGAAGTTGCAACCAAAGGGTGTGTGTGCTATTGCCGCCGTATAGAATGTTGTAATCTGCGCGAATTGAATAAAAACAAGGAGAAATATTACTAATGGCCTTGAAAAAATCAGGCAGGATTGGGCGCGGAATGAGACCAGCCCCTGAAACGACTTGAGTCAGCATGAAAGGCATATTGATCATAATACCAAGTTGCCCAAGAATCAATGAAAAGATTAGGTTGACGTTCAATGCTGCAAATAACTCAATAGAATGGTTAACCCACAGTTGCCAATAGGTATTACTATCAAAATGAAGCATACTTTTGCTTAGTCCAACAATTAACAATGGTGCTATCATTGAAATTAAGATAATGGCGATCTCCGTATAAGTATATGCTTTCCAGCGACCTATTAATGGGGAAAATGACTTGTATGCACTGACAATTAACATGGCGCCAATCATGGAACCAATATAGAAAGCTAGTGACATAAAGAATGGAGCCATGCTATGTTGCATACCAGAAGGTGCTTTATTCATTTTTACAATGCTGTAATTGTATGAATTAGCAACGTTTGCATAGGTTTGATTTATTTTCGCTGTAGCAGTGCTTTTTGTTTGTTCAGCTTTTTGTAAAATAGCGTCTTTTTGTGTTGGATTAGCTGTGATTAATGATTTTGTTTCTGATTCTAATTGTGATAATTCAGCGGCAGTTAGAATCCCTTTGCTTTGCTGCAGTAAAACACTTTTTTGAACATGATTACCGACTGACTTGGCAACAGATTCCATGGATGAAACTGATGTCATAGGATTGGCGTAATTGATATAAAACTTAAGTTCACCTTTAGATTGACCATCCATTTTCTTGAGGTTGGCATTGAAATCTTTTGGAATATTAATAATCAAATAAACTTTGCGATCGTTCAATTGACTTTTAGCTTGTTTCATATTCAAATCAGTTTTGACGTGTTTGAATGGCAAGCTTTTTTTAAGTTGTTTTTTTAATGTGGCACTGTCTTTATCTTGGTTGACAATGGCAACTGGTAATTGGTTTATTTTGCTAGGTACGACTTTATACCCAGAAAAATAAATGCCAACCATCAGTAATCCGTAAAATAGCACGATAATGAGCGCCCCGAGGACACCCTTGCTAACAATAAATTTTTTGAAACTCATGTGGAACCCCTTTTCTTTTGCTGACAATAGAGTAGCACTTATTTGTTTTGCATGCAAGTGATTGCGTGCATAATAAAAATAGTCTGTCTTTCAAAAGAGAATATGATAATATAACTAAGAAGAGGTACGAAATATGTCCAAACAACTATCAAAATACGATTTGATTTTAAATGCGTTTACGACGTTATTAGTTCAAGTAGGTTATCAGTCTACAACAATCAACAAAATTGCAGAAGCAGCAAATGTTAACCCAAGTACTATCTTTAGAAAATTCAAAGATAAAGAGGGAATGTTATCTGCAATAATCAATCGCCATTTGGCAGATTTGCAAACGATATTTGATGATGTATCTCTGACGGGTGATGTTGAGATTGATTTGATTAATATGTCAAAAGCCTTTCAAGAGTTTCAGGAGAAACATCAAGCAGTTGTTGTGATGGGTGTTCAGGAATCTTTTAGAATGCCAAACGTCAGTCATGCTGTGGAAGAGATAGAAATTAATTTCAAGCAAACTTTGTTGCAGTACTTTTCCGAAATGAGACAGCAACATAAAATAAAGAAAACGATTAATATTGAAGCAGCTGCCATGAACATAATATGGCTAAATTTTGGGTATTTTATGACAGTTATACGTTTCAACAATCCTGAGTTAATTACTGATCAAGAAAATTTCTACGAAAAGCAAATTCGCTTTTTTGCAAAAAGTTTACGTCCTTAAAAACACAGTGTAGTGATTGGAAATTAGTATCATGAGTGTTGTATACTAGTATCTAGACAAAACGGTACTAAATACCATACATAGGAGATTATTGATTCATGACAGAAGACATACGTGTTCGCTATGCGCCGTCACCAACTGGACATTTGCACATAGGGAATGCACGAACTGCTATTTTTAATTGGTTATTTGCGCGCCACTACAATGGCACATTCGTTATTCGTATTGAGGATACTGACTCAGCACGTAATATTGCTGATGGCGAAAAATCACAACTTGAAAATTTGGCTTGGCTAGGTTTAGACTGGGATGAAAGTCCAGACAAACCAGGCGTTTATGGACCCTATCGTCAATCAGAACGTAATGAACAGGGTATTTATCAAGAATTTATCGATGCATTATTGGCTAGTGGGCAAGCGTACAAGTCGTACAAAACATCAGAACAGCTCGCCTCTGAACGTGAAGCGCAACAAGCAGCTAAGCAGGCGCCACATTATGTTTATGAATATGAAGGTTTGACTAACGAAGAGCGTGAAGCCAAATATGCTGAATTTGAAGCACAAGGATTAAAGCCAGTAGTACGTTTCCGTGTGCCAGAAGAAAAGGTATACGCTTGGGATGATATTGTTAAAGGACATATTGAAATTGGTGCTAAAGAAGTTGGTGGTGATTGGGTCATTCAAAAAGCTGATGGCATGCCAACTTATAATTTCGCAGTTGTCGTTGATGACCACTTGATGAAAATTTCCCATGTTCTTCGCGGAGACGATCATGTCTCAAATACACCAAAGCAAATCATGATTTATGAGGCCTTGGGATGGGATGTGCCAAAGTTTGGACACATGGCTTTAATTATCAATGGAGAAACTGGTAAGAAATTGTCTAAACGTGATGAAAATCTCTTGCAGTTCGTTGAACAATACAAGGAATTAGGCTACCAACCACAAGCTATGGTTAATTTTATTGGTTTGCTGGGCTGGTCACCAAAGGGTGAAGATGAAATCTTTAGTTTGTCAGAGTTCAAAGAAATGTTTGATGAAAAGCGTTTGAGCAAAGCGAATGCTAAGTTCGATCAAAAGAAATTAGAATGGGTCAACAACCAATGGATGCGTCGTGATACGGACGCTGTTATGCCACAACTTATTCAAGAGCTTGTCGATGCTCATTTGATATCTGCAGATGATGCTACTGATAAGAAAAAGTGGTTGTCAGAAGTTATTAAAGTCGCTGGCGTTGATGGTATATCATATACGCGTCAAATTGTTGAGCTAGTTCGCAAACCTTTCTTTGAGTTGAGCGATATAACAGATGAAATGGTTGAATACTTGACTTCAGAAGATGGTCGTAAAGTGGCAGCTGCGTGGGAATCAGCATATGAATCCTTGCCGACTGATGCAACACCGGCCGACTATATGAGTACAATTCGTGCGATTCAAAACGACTTAGAAATTAAAGGCCGTAACTTATGGAATCCTATTCGTATTATGACTACTCACGAAGTCCAGGGACCTAATTTACCAGAAATGTTGACATTGTTGGATAAGAACACTGTTCTGAAGACAATGCGTGATGTGAAAGAAAAATATTTAGCATAGGTATTTAAACGTCGAGAAATGCTCGGCGTTTTTATTATGATTTTGAGTATCCCTTCGTACTGAGGAATAATGCCAAAATGTTTTCAGCTCATGTATAATACTAAGTAATAATAATTTTTCTATGTATAAAGGGAGCAAACTATGATCTACGTCTACAACACGTTATCACGTGAAAAAGAAGTTTTTAAGCCAATTACTGCTGGCAAAATAAACATGTATGTTTGTGGCCCTACGGTATATAACTATATCCATATTGGAAATGCTCGCTCAGCCATTGCTTTTGACACAGTGCGTCGCTATTTTGAATATCGTGGTTATGAAGTTAATTACGTTTCGAATTTTACTGATGTGGACGACAAAATTATTAATCGTGCGCAAGAAGAAGGCGTTTCTGAACTAGAGATTGCTAATAAGTATGCTGATGCCTTTGATGAAGACACTCTGCCGTTGAATATTAAACCTGCCACGGTGCGTTCACGTGCAACGGAAGTTATCCCAGAGATCATCGAATTCGTAAAAGATCTCATTGATAAAGGCTATGCATATGAGTCCGAAGGGGATGTTTACTTCCGTGCTAAGAAATTCAAGGGCTATGGTATTTTAGCTCATCAGGATTTGGCAGAAATGGAAGCCAATGCTGCTGGTCGTTTGAATGATGAGGAGACTATTCGTAAAGAGGATCCGATTGATTTTGCTGTTTGGAAGAATGAACCACGGGAAGGGGTTATCTCATGGTCGTCTCCATGGGGAAATGGTCGTCCGGGCTGGCATATAGAGTGCTCGGTTATGGCGCAAAAGTACTTGGCGAATACAATTGATATCCACGGTGGCGGTATTGATTTAGCATTTCCACATCACACAAATGAAATTGCGCAATCTGAGGCTAGAACGGGACAAAAGTTTGTTAATTATTGGATGCATAATGGATTTGTTAATGTTGATAATGAAAAGATGTCAAAATCTCTTGGTAATTTTACAACTCTACATGACATGCTAACGACTTATGATGATCCAATGGTCATTCGATACTTATTGACCACAACGCAGTATCGGCGAGCAATTAACTATGAAGCAAATACTTTAGAACAAGCACGTTTAGAATTAGAACGCATCCGTACAGCTTATAGAAATTTGATGTTTCGAGTGGAGACATCGGAACCTGGCGGGGATGAAGACGTTGAGACACTGATTGAAGCGCAAAAGACAGCGTTTGACCAGGCGATGGATGATGACTTTAATACACCTAACGCGCTTGCAGCTATTTTTGAACTTGTTAGTATAGGGAATACCTACACTGAGCGTAATACTGTAAAAGTTGATACTGTTCAGCGTTTATTAGAAACAACTGCCGATTTACTATCTGTATTTGGTATTGAGGGATTGGATGGTAACGAAGAACTTACAACGAAGCAACGTGAATTATTGGATAAACGTGTATTAGCTCGTGAGTCGCATGATTTTGAAGAATCAGACTTGTTACGTAATCAGTTAAAAGAAGTCGGTATATTTGTAGAAGATACACCACAAGGCCAACGTTGGCACAAATAAAAAAACTATCAGCTTGCTGATAGCTTTTTTATTTATTAAGTAAAGGTAAAGGGAGAGGGAACAAAAAAGAGGAAAGGGATAAAGAAGGGGGGGATAAAGCGAATAAGGAATGGGAGAAAGGGGGTAAAAAGGGATAAAAAGCGAACGGGTAAAGGAAAGTAAAAAAGAAGTAAAAGAAGTAGTTGACGAGGGAGGATAAAGTTGGTATATTAGTATATGTTCCAACGGAGCGAAACGACGCAAAGCGTTGCGAAGCAAGGGGAGCGAGAGCGTGAAGGTAGTGAAGTCGAGAAAAACTTCTTAAAAGAAGTAGTTGACAAAGCTAAACGAGCGTGGTAAGATAATATAGTTGTCTCAGCGACAACGAGTAGCACATTGAAAACTGAACAAAACTTTGAACAAACGAATCTGTGGCTGTTACGTAAAGTAACAAAAACAAATTTGCGAAGTCAATTCGTAACAAACAATAAACGGATTACGTTATAGAGATATAGCGAAAGATAGTCAGTTTAATCGAAGAGCAATCTTCAAATTTTCAAATTGAGAGTTTGATCCTGGCTCAGGATGAACGCTGGCGGCGTGCCTAATACATGCAAGTCGAACGCACAGCGAAAGGTGCTTGCACCTTTCAAGTGAGTGGCGAACGGGTGAGTAACACGTGGACAACCTGCCTCAAGGCTGGGGATAACATTTGGAAACAGATGCTAATACCGAATAAAACTTAGTGTCGCATGACATAAAGTTAAAAGGCGCTTCGGCGTCACCTAGAGATGGATCCGCGGTGCATTAGTTAGTTGGTGGGGTAAAGGCCTACCAAGACAATGATGCATAGCCGAGTTGAGAGACTGATCGGCCACATTGGGACTGAGACACGGCCCAAACTCCTACGGGAGGCTGCAGTAGGGAATCTTCCACAATGGGCGAAAGCCTGATGGAGCAACGCCGCGTGTGTGATGAAGGCTTTCGGGTCGTAAAGCACTGTTGTATGGGAAGAACAGCTAGAATAGGAAATGATTTTAGTTTGACGGTACCATACCAGAAAGGGACGGCTAAATACGTGCCAGCAGCCGCGGTAATACGTATGTCCCGAGCGTTATCCGGATTTATTGGGCGTAAAGCGAGCGCAGACGGTTTATTAAGTCTGATGTGAAAGCCCGGAGCTCAACTCCGGAATGGCATTGGAAACTGGTTAACTTGAGTGCAGTAGAGGTAAGTGGAACTCCATGTGTAGCGGTGGAATGCGTAGATATATGGAAGAACACCAGTGGCGAAGGCGGCTTACTGGACTGCAACTGACGTTGAGGCTCGAAAGTGTGGGTAGCAAACAGGATTAGATACCCTGGTAGTCCACACCGTAAACGATGAACACTAGGTGTTAGGAGGTTTCCGCCTCTTAGTGCCGAAGCTAACGCATTAAGTGTTCCGCCTGGGGAGTACGACCGCAAGGTTGAAACTCAAAGGAATTGACGGGGACCCGCACAAGCGGTGGAGCATGTGGTTTAATTCGAAGCAACGCGAAGAACCTTACCAGGTCTTGACATCCTTTGAAGCTTTTAGAGATAGAAGTGTTCTCTTCGGAGACAAAGTGACAGGTGGTGCATGGTCGTCGTCAGCTCGTGTCGTGAGATGTTGGGTTAAGTCCCGCAACGAG